>CAXTPX010000295.1:0-4864 GCA_964246005.1 uncultured Burkholderiaceae bacterium
ACGTGTGCCTGCAGACGCACGGCGGCTTCGGCTTCGCGGCCGAGTACGACGTCGAACGCAAGTTCCGCGAGACGCGGCTCTACCAGGTCGCACCGATCTCGACCAACCTGATCCTGTCGTACATCGCGGAGCACGTGCTCGGGCTGCCGCGTTCGTTCTGACCAGCCTGCGCGGCTGTGGAAGAATCCGGCCCGACACCATGAGGAGATCCGGACCGATGAGTACGTTGACACGTGCCGTACGCGCCATACGCCGCTGCCTGGCCTGCGCGGCTGCCTTGACGGCCGCGACGGCCGGGACGGCTCTCGCAGCCGACTTCGCACAGCAGCGCGAAGGCGACTGGATCGTCCACGACTTCCGCTTCCACGACGGCACGGTGCTGCCCGACCTGCGGCTTCACTACACGACGCTCGGCGCGCCCGACGGCGAGCCGGTCGTGGTCCTGCACGGCACCGGTCAGTCGGCTGCCGTGATGCTCGCGCCGCCGTTCGCGGGGGTGCTGTTCGGACCGGGGCAGCCGCTCGACCTCGCGAGCCATTACGTGATCCTGCCGGACGCGCTCGGTCACGGCCGATCGAGCAAGCCCTCCGACGGAATGCGCGCGCGCTTCCCGCACTACGACTACGACGACATGGCCGACGCGGCCTATCGTCTCGTCGCCGAGCATCTCGGGCTGCGCCACGTGCGCCTCGTGATCGGCAACTCGATGGGCGGGATGGAAACCTGGCTGCTCGCCGAACAGCATCCGGACTGGATGGACGTCGCGGTGCCGATGGCGTCGATGCCGATCGTGATGTCCGGGCGCAACTGGATGATGCGGCGCCTGATCGTCGACGCCATCCGCCAGGATCCGGACTGGCACGACGGCGACTACACGGCGCAGCCGAAGAGCGCGAAGTTCGCGTTCACGTTCTTCAACATCGCGATGAGCGGCGGGGTGCGCGCGTTGCAGAAGGCGGCGCCGACGAGCGCGAAGGCCGATGCGCTGGTCGACCAGCGGCTCGGTGCGTCGGCCGTGCAGGACGCGAACGACATGCTCTACCAGTGGGACTCGTCGCGCGACTTCGATCCTTCGCCGTCGCTCGAGCGCATCCAGGCGACGCTGGTCGCGATCAACTCGATGGACGACGAACGCAACCCGCCCGAACTCGGACTCGTCGATCGCGAGATCAGGCGCGTGCCCCTCGGACGCGTCGTCTGGATCCCGGGGTCGGACGAGACGTCGGGCCACGGCACGACGTTCCAGGCGAAGTACTGGAAGGACGAACTGGCCGCGCTGCTGCGGACCGCGCCGCGCATGGGACCGACGCGGGCCGCGGCTCAATGACCGCGCGGCGACCGATCCGATGACGTTGCCGCTCGACGGCATCACGGTCGTCTCGCTCGAACACGCGATCGCGGCGCCGTTCGCGACGCGCCAGCTCGCGGATCTCGGCGCGCGCGTGATCAAGATCGAGCGGCCCGGCGTCGGCGACTTCGCGCGCGCCTACGACGAGCGCGTGCACGGGATGGCGTCGCATTTCGTGTGGGTCAATCGCGGCAAGGAAAGCCTGACGCTCGACCTGAAGGAGCCCGAAGCGCTCGACGTCCTGATGAAGCTGGTCGCGCAGGCCGACGTGCTCGTGCAGAACCTCGCGCCGGGTGCGGCCGCGCGCATGGGCCTGTCGGCCGCGGCGCTCGCACCGGCGCATCCGGCGCTGATCGTCTGCGACATCTCCGGCTACGGCGACAACGGCCCGTATCGCGACAGGAAGGCGTACGACCTGCTGATCCAGAGCGAGGCCGGCTTCCTGTCGGTCACCGGGTCGCCCGACACGCCGGCCAAGGCGGGTGCGTCGATCGCCGACATCGCGGCCGGCATGTACGCGTACTCGGGCATCCTCGCCGCGTTGTACGCGCGGCGCACGCACGGCCGCGGCTCCCACATCGACGTCTCGATGCTCGAGTCGCTGGTCGAGTGGATGGGCTATCCGATGTACTACGCGTTCGACGGCGCCGAGCCGCCGCCGCGGTCGGGCGCCGAGCACGCGACGATCTATCCGTACGGGCCGTTCGCGTGCGGCGACGGCAAGGTCGTGATGCTCGGCCTGCAGAACGAACGCGAGTGGCTGGCGTTCTGCGAGCACGTGCTCGGCGACGCGGCGCTCGCGACCGACGAGCGCTTCGCGTCGAACAGCAGGCGCCACGCGCATCGCGACGCGTTGCGGACGGCGATCCTCGCCTCGTTCGCGGGCTCGACTGCCGACGAGATCGTGACGCGCCTCGATGCCGCGCAGATCGCCAACGCACGAATGAACACGATGGCCGAGGTGTGGGCGCATCCGCAACTGGCGGCCCGCGATCGCTGGCGGCAGATCGACACACCGCACGGCGCCGTCCCTGCGCCGTTGCCCCCCGGTCGCCACGACGCGTTCGAATACCGGATGGGGGCGGTGCCCGCGCTCGGCGAACACACCGATGCGATCCTTCGCGAACTGGGCGTCGACCCCGCGTCGGTCGAGGCGATGAGGGACCGCGGCGTCGTGTAGCAGGTGCGTCGGCGCTTCATGCTTCGACACCGCGCGCGGGTCAGCGCAAACTCCCGATAGCGATCCGGACGGCTCCGCTCCGGGCAATCCCCTCCCACGACCGATTCCATGATCGACATGTCCTCCAGCCTGCTGACGGCGCGCAGCTTCCTCTTCGTGCCGGCCAACCGGACCGATCGCTACGCGAAGGCGCTCGCCTCGGGGGCGGACATCGTCGTGATCGATCTCGAGGACGCGATCGCGCAGGACGCGAAAGACCGCGCGCGGATGCTGCTCGACGCGGCCTGGGGCGACTTCGCTCACGAGGACCGGGTCGTGATCCGCATCAACGGCCTCGACTCGCTCGAACTGGCCGACGATGCCGCGTTGTGCGCCTCGCTCGGCCCCGCGGCCGTGATGGTGCCGAAAGCCGAGAGCGCGGAAGCGCTCGAAGGCCTGCACGAGCGGCTCGGGGAGATCCCGCTGGTGCCGATGATCGAGACCGCGGCCGGCTTCGTCGCCGTGAACTCGATCGCACGCGCCACCGGCACGCTGCGTCTCGCGTTCGGGCACATCGACTTCCAGGCGGACCTCGGGATGGTGCCGTCGCCCGACCAGGCGGAGCTCGCACCGGCCCGCTTCGGGCTCGTGGTCGCATCGCGGGCCGCGGGCATCGCCGGCCCGATCGACGGCATCACGCTGGAGACGGCGAAGAGCAGCGAGATCGTGCAGTCGACGCGGCGCGGCATCCGCTTCGGCTTCACCGGTCGGCTGTGCATCCATCCCGACCAGATCGCCGCGATCCACGCGGCGTTCGCGCCGAGCGCCGACGACGCCGCCTGGGCGCGTCGCGTGGTCGAGGCCGCCGAATCGTCGAAGGGCGCGGCGATCAAGGTCGACGGCCGGATGGTCGACCGCGCGGTGATCCTGTTGGCCGAGCGCGTCCTCGCGCTCGCGTCGCAGACCGATTCCGGAAGGGCGTGACGATCACCATCCGGTACGGACGAAGGCGCCACCGAGCGCCAGCCCACAACCACTGGAGACTTCGATGAACGCACTGAAGCGGGTGATGGCGTTGCTGATGGCTGCCTGCGCGAGCGCTTCGATCGCGCAAACGACACCGCCCATCGTGATCAAGTTCAGTCACGTGGTCGCGACCGACACGCCGAAAGGCAAGGGCGCCGAGCGCTTCAAGCAACTGGCCGAGGAGCGGACCGGTGGCCGGGTCAAGGTCGAGGTCTACCCGAACTCGACGCTCTACAAGGACAAGGAAGAGCTAGAAGCCCTGCAGCTCGGTGCGGTGCAGATGCTGGCGCCGTCGGTATCCAAGTTCGGACCGCTCGGCGCGAAGGAATTCGAAGCGTTCGACCTGCCGTTCATCTTCCCCGACAAGGCCGTGCTGGCGCGCGTGACCGAGGGTCCGATCGGCGCGACGTTGTTCGGCAAGCTCGACAACAAGGGCATCAAGGGGCTCGCGTACTGGGACAACGGCTTCAAGGTCATGACGTCGAGCCGGCCGCTCCGCACGCCGGCCGACTTCAAGGGCATGAAGATGCGCATCCAGTCGTCGAAGGTGCTCGAGGCGCAGATGCGGGCGCTCGGCGCGTTGCCGCAGGTGCTGGCCTTCTCCGAGGTCTACCAGGCGCTGCAGACGGGTGTCGTCGACGGCACCGAGAACACGCCGTCGAACGTGTACTCGCAGAAGACGCACGAGGTGCAGAAGTACCTCACGCTGTCGAACCACGGCTACAGCGGCTACGCGGTGATCACGAACACGAAGTTCTGGGAGGGGTTGCCGCCCGACCTGCGCACCATTCTCGAAGGTGCGATGAAGGATGCGACGCGTTATGCGAACGCGATCTCGCAGCAGGAGAACGACGATGCGCTCGCGAAGATGAAGGCGTCCGGCCGCATCGAGTTCATCACGCTGACCGACGCAGAGAGAGCGGAGTGGAAGAAGGCGCTGATGCCGGTCTACACCGAGATGGCGCCGCGCGTCGGCAAGGATCTGATCGAGTCGATCCGCAGGGAAGTGGTGGCGGTGGGATCGAAGTAGGCGAGGAGGTCGACGGAGTGCGCATCTCCCAGGCACCGACGAAGTCCCGATCGGCGGAGTCGCTCCTGCGACGTCCGCTAAACTCGCGACCCATGCCTTGTCGTCTTTCACCTCGCGCATGACGCTGACGGAGTTGCGCTATGTCGTCGCCGTCGCGCGCGAGCGGCACTTCGGCCGCGCGGCGGAGACCTGCTTCGTCAGTCAGCCGACGCTCTCGGTCGCGGTCAAGAAGCTCGAGGACGAGCTCGGCGTCACGTTGTTCGAACGCGGCGGCAGCGAGATCGGCGTGACGTCGATCGGC
>CAXTPX010000296.1:0-4838 GCA_964246005.1 uncultured Burkholderiaceae bacterium
GACGCGGCCGAGATCATGGGCATCACCGCGCATCGACTGAAGGCGCTCGGGCTGATCGACAAGATCGTGTCCGAGCCGGTGGGCGGCGCGCATCGCGACCCGACGCAGATGGCGCAGATGTTGAAGCGGGCGTTGGCGGATTCGCTGCGTCAGTTCCAGGGCATGAAGACCGCGGACCTGCTCGCCCAGCGCTACGAGCGACTCGCGGCCTACGGCAAGTACAGGGAGACCGCTTCATAGCCGGGTAACGCGCGCCTCTTCTGATTCTGTTCGGAACGGTCGGATAAGCGTTCGACGATAGAACGAGGTGCACCGACGCACACGCCGAGCGACCCGGTGTCCTGTCCCCGACAGGACACTAGACGAAGACCAGATTCTCTCCGACGACGAGAATTTCACGCCCCTTGCCGAGAAGCGCCTTCTGGAAACCCTGGCTTGTCCCGGCCCCTGGCAGCATCCAATCGTGCGGCTCTATGAAGATGGCGGCAGGCTCGTCGATCCAATCCAGATTGCTGCTGAATACATCGGACTCGAAGCCTTCGATATCGATCTTGACGATGAAGGCTCTCCCGTTCGGTACGCTATCGATCAATTCCGGGATCGTCACGATGGAGACGCCATCTTCGGCACGCGAGGTCCGCGATCCCCAGCCCTGATCTTCGAAGATGTCGAGCTTCACCTTGCCATTCGTCGCGCCGAGCGCGGCCTCGAAGACATGGGCGTTCGACAGCAGCGACGCGTTGAGACGCGCCACCTGGGCATTGGCGGGATCGGGCTCGACCATGGCGAAGGCGGCTTCGGGAAAAAGTTTCGCGAACCACATCGATGCCGCGCCGATGTTCGCCCCCGCGTCCACGATCACCGGAACATGGCCGCCAGCCAGAATTTCGCGATAACGAGCTTGAATCCTCGTCAGCTGAGGCAGCTTCTCCAACTCGTATTCACGGTTGATCAGGATCTGCCGCAGCACGAGCAGGTCGGTGTCCCGGGGCCGGAGATGCACCGGACCCATGCGGGTCTCTATGCGGATGATGCCGGGTCCTCTGGAGCGCGCTCGGCGAGCGTCCTCGATGGTGGTGCCGAGCCCCTCTGCGTCGGCGCGAACGCCTGCTTCATCTGCCACCCTGGACGCTCGGACCGAACTCAGCGACTTGCCGTCCCTGAGACATTCCCGAAAAATTCCTGCCTCACGCCTCGCCAGACTGAACATGAAGATCCTCGTTGTTGATCCGGAACTCGGCGACTCGTGGCAGCCGTTTGCCGCTGACGTTCCACAGACCACGACACCCGCTTCTCCGAACGGTCCGTCGTTCGGACGAAGCAGCGACCCCTGCAGGATTCTTTCTGCGCGAAGTTCTTCCGCCGAACGCTGGCACAATTCAGCGCGGAAATGATTCGCTCGTGTGTCGTCGAGCTGTCGCCGTCTCGAAACGCAAGAATTCTGCCAGATGCGCGTCCAACGGCATCCAGGAGGTCGCAGCGACTCCCCATCATGTCCTTTTCGATCCGTTCGCCCGATGCGCCTCGAGGTGCCGCTCGAAACGAGCCTGCAGACCACCGTGACGGCGGCGGTCGGACCGTTGCCAGGCCCGGGGGCAGCGCCGCTCCGCATCGCGGTCGCGTTCAGCGGCGGCGGCGATTCGACCGCGCTTCTGCACGCGGCCGCGAACCTGCAGCGCCTTCGGCTCGCCGAAGTCTTTGCGTTCCACATCCATCACGGACTCGCGGACGATGCCGACGATTGGCTCGCCCACTGCGCCGATGTGGCCTCTGCCTTGGGTATCGCGTTCGAGGCCGAGCATGTGACGCCCGGCCGACGCGGAGTTTCCCTCGAAGCCGATGCACGGCGCCTGCGATATGCGGCGCTCACGCGACTGGCCACGCGTCGTGACTGCGTAGCACTTCTCACGGCTCATCATGCGGACGACCAGGCCGAAACGGTACTCGTCAACATGGCGCGCGGTGCGGGCATCGGCGGGCTCGCCGCCGCCGCGCGCAGCCGGACGCTGGACGGCATCGTGTTGCTGCGTCCCTTTCTCGAAGTACCGTCAGCGCGACTTCGCGGCTATCTGAAGTCGCACGGCTTGAAGTACGTCGAAGATCCGTCCAACCACGACCGCCGCTTCACGCGCAACGCGATCCGGCACGAGGTGATGCCGGCGCTGCGGCGCATCGCGCCGACGATCGCGACGCGGCTCGCGCAGACCGCGGCGCACGCGTCGTCGATGCAGTCGTTGCTCGACGAGATCGGCATCGAGGACCTGACGCGCGGCTCCGCGGAGCCGCCCGACGCTCGCGGCGAGCAGCTCGACGTCGAACGCCTCGCAGCGTTGTCTGCGGCACGCGCGGCGAACGCGTTGCGCGTGTGGCTCGGGCATCGTGGGCTTCGGGCGCCGTCGGCCGCCGCGTTGCGCGAAATGCTCGACCAGTTGCTGCACGCATCGCCCGATGCGCAGATCGCGTTGCTGCACGAGCGGCAGACATTGCGGCTCTACCGCGGCCGCGTGTCGATCGACCGTGGCGCCCCGCCGCGCGCGACCTTCACGTCGTTGAAGTGGCAGGGCGAGGATCGCATCGAGGTGCCCGGATGGAACGGTGCACTGCACTTCGCACCGACCCGCGACAGCGGCTTCGACGCGATCGCGTTGCGCGACGGGCCGCTGGCATTGCGCGAGCGACGCGGCGGAGAGCGCATGCACCAGCGCGCCGACGGCCCGAGCCGGACGTTGAAGAATCTCTACCAGGAGGCCGGCATCGCCGCATGGCAGCGCCGTCGCCTGCCGCTGGTGTACCTCGGCGACCGCTTGTTGTATGCAGCCGGGCTCGGCCCGAATGCCACCGCCGCGACCGTCGCGACCGAAAACACCGAGGCGATCGCGTTGTCGTGGCTGCCGAACGAGTCGCTGTCGTCAGGCGCGTCGTGATCCTGTCACGAAAGCATCATCGACCGGCTGTTAGCTTCGATGCTTTCCACCGGAAAGCCGATCCCATGCGCCATCGAGTCCTGTTCGCCGTCGTCTGCGCGTCCTTCCTTCCGACGCTGCCGGCATCCGCAGCGCCCGTCCTGCTCGCGACCGGCACGCTGACCGGGTCGGCTGCCGGAGCAGGCGTCGACCTTTCCGGACAGACCGGACTCCTCGAGAACGGCGTAGCCGGCAACGCGCTCGGCGGCATCGGGTCGGCGTTGGCATCGGCCGGCGGCAACACGTTCCTCGCCGCCCCGGATCGCGGCCCCAACGCCACGCCGTACAACAGCGCGGTGGACGACACCGCGTCGTACATCTCCCGCTTCCAGACGGTCTCGATGAACCTCGTGCGCAGCACTGCCGGGGCGACCCCGTTCGTGCTGACGCCGACGCTCGTCGCGACCACGCTGCTGTCGAGCCCGACGCCGTTGACCTACGGCAGCGGTGCGGGCCTCGGCAACCGCATCGACGGCACGCCGCTCGGCTCGGGTGCGCCCGCGATCAACACGAGCACGGCCAACTACTTCACCGGCCGCTCCGACAACTTCGGCGCCGGCAATTCGAGCAACGCGAACGACGCGCGCCTCGACCCCGAAGGCATGCGCGTATCGAACGACGGGAAGAGCGTCTTCGTCTCGGACGAGTACGGTCCCTACGTCTATCAGTTCGACCGCGCGACCGGGAGCCGCGTGCGCAGCTTCACGCTGCCGGCCAATCTCGACATCGCGAACCTCAGCCCGATGGGCGCGACCGAGATTGCCGGCAACACGGTCGGCCGCGTCGCGAACAAGGGCATGGAAGGTCTTGCGATCACGCCCGACGGCAAGACGCTCGTCGGCATCATGCAGGCGCCGCTCGAACAGGACGCCGCGGTCAGCGCGACCAGCAAGCTGCTGCGCATCGTCACGATCGACATCGCGACGGGCACGACTCACGAGTACGGCTACAAGCTCACCAACGGCTCGGGCGTGAGCGAAATCACCGCGCTCAACGATCACCAGTTCATCGTCGACGAGCGCGATGGCAAGGGACTCGGCGACGGCAGCACGGCAGTGGTGAAGACTCTTTACAAGATCGACCTGACCGGAGCGACCGACATCACGAACCTGAACGGTGCTGCAGCCGCCAATGCCGCCGTCGGCAAGAGCACGTTCCTCGACCTGGTCGGCCTGTTGAACGCCAATGGCATCGCGTCCACGCAGATCCCGTCGAAGATCGAAGGGCTCGCGTTCGGTCAGGACGTCGTCCTCGATGGCGTCGTCGAGCACACGTTGTACATCGCGAACGACAACGACTTCGTGCCGAGCGTGTCCGGGCCGAACCTGTACTACGTCGTGGGCTTCGGCGACGCGGACCTCGGCGGGTCCACGTTCGTGCCGCAGGCGGTGATACCCGAGCCGGCCACGGTGTCACTGTTGTTCGTCGGCATGGCGACGCTCGTGGCTGCCCTCCGGCGAAAGCGCTGAACGTCGAGCCGGAGCGCGCACCGACCCCCGTCGGACTCGTGCATTTGCCTCCTCCCATCGCTTCCATTACATTCCGGGACCTTTCGCAACGCGACACCTGACGCAGTCCGCATGGCACTGATCGTCCACAAGTACGGCGGCACGTCGATGGGCTCGACCGAGCGCATTCGAAACGTCGCCCGTCGCGTGGCGAAGTGGCACGCGGCCGGTCACCGCATCGTGGTCGTGCCGTCGGCGATGTCGGGCGAGACCAACCGCCTGCTCGGCCTCGCCCGCGAGATCACCGACCGTCCCGACCCCCGTGAGCTCGACATGATCGCGTCGCCGGGCGAACAGGTCTCGGTCGGGCGCCTGGCACTCGCGCCCTACGAGGCAGGGCTCGCCCCCCGCAGCTACGCCGGCCGGC
>CAXTPX010000297.1:0-4824 GCA_964246005.1 uncultured Burkholderiaceae bacterium
GACGGGGGCGCAGCCGGCGAGTTGGAGGCCGGTCCCGGGATGCGCGACTACGCCGAGGAAGAACTCGCCAGCGCTCGCGCTCGTCTGGCCGATCTCGACGTCACGCTGCAACGGCTGCTGCTGCCGAAGGACCCTGACGACGCGCGACCGATGCTGCTCGAGATCCGCGCCGGTACCGGCGGCGACGAGTCCGCGCTGTTCGCGGGCGACCTGCTGCGGATGTACCTGCGCTACGCCGAACGGCAACGCTGGCAGGTCGAGATCGTCTCTTCAGCACCGGCCGAGCTCGGCGGCTACAAGGAAGTGATCGTGAGGATCGCGCCGGGTAGTGGATCGGCCGAAGCGCTGGCACCGTACGCACGCCTCAAGTTCGAGTCCGGCGGCCATCGCGTACAACGCGTGCCGGTGACCGAGACGCAGGGCCGCATCCACACGTCGGCCTGCACGCTCGCGGTGATGCCCGAGCCCGACGACATCGCCGACGTGGACATCCGCCCCGACGAGACCCGTATCGACACGTTCCGCGCGTCGGGTGCCGGCGGGCAGCACATCAACAAGACCGACTCGGCGGTGCGCATCACGCACCTGCCGACCGGGATCGTCGTCGAATGCCAGGACGACCGCAGCCAGCACAAGAACAAGGCGCAGGCGCTGAAGGTGCTGGCCGCGCGGATCAAGGACCAGCAGACCCGCGAGCAGCACGCGACCGAAGCAGCCACGCGACGCACGCTGGTCGGCTCCGGCGACCGATCGGAACGGATCCGCACCTACAACTATCCGCAGGGACGCGTGACCGATCATCGGATCAACCTCACGCTCTACAAGCTCGAGTTCGTCCTCGACGGCGACCTCGACGAACTAACCGACGCGCTGGTCGCCGAGAACCAGGCGGAGCTGCTCGCGTCGCTGAGCGACGGCTGATTGCCCGCGTGACGCGCAAAAAGAAAAAGGGCGGCATCGCTGCCGCCCTTCTTGCTACCGACGTGTCGTGACTTACTGCTTGCGACGACGACGGGCCAGACCGAGGCCGACCAGGCCGAGACCCGCCAGGGCCAGCGTTTCCGGCTCGGGCACGCCAGCGACGACCGGCGGCGGGGACACCGCACCGAAGCCGTCGATGTACACGTAGCCGGTATGGCCGGTGGGCTCACAGTCCGCAGCGAGGATGTCGAGGCGGAAGGTGTCGCCGAAATCCGATGCGTTGATCGCCAGGCTTTCGATCTGCCAGTTGGCCGTGTAGTAGAAATCGCCCGACGTGCTGAATCGCGGATCGGGGCCGGCGCTGGTCGGATTGGCCGTGATGCTGTCGAAGAACACCGTCGTACCCTTCGTCACGTCGAGGAGCTGGATGGTGAATGTCGCCGACTCGTTTTCCGGGTGGCCGCCGTTCTCGAGCACCGCTTTATAGGCGAAGAAGATGTTCGGATCGGTGTAATTGGTCACCGTCTGGCTGAGCACCGAAGCGTAGCCGCCGATCGTGGTGTCTTCCACGCGGAACGAATGCGCGCCGCTATAGACCGTACCACCCAGCAGTGCACCGAGGTTCGGATCGACATAACCGGTACTGATCACCGACGACCGATTGAGGCCATTGTTGGTCGTGGGGTCGTACAGGCTGCCGCCCGGCAGGAAGTCGGCAGGCGATAGGGGATTGAGGGTATTACCACGATAACCCGCACCGCGGGTCCACCCGCTGGAAGTTCCGTCTTCGAAACCGCCGTTGACGAAACCATTGGCTTCTGCGGTGCCGGCTGCGATCAAGCTGGATGCCAGTACGAGGCCGCTGGCGATGAGTTTCAACTTCATTTTGATGCTCCCTGGAATTGTCGTGAACACTGTTGGTCGAGCGCTACAAGCGACAATTCGCAAACGCCGTGCCACCAGCAAGCAGAAAATTTATGTGCTTGATCCGAAAGCCTTTTTTTGAGGTGACGTAGGTGACGAACTGAAATGGTCGTAAAGAATGCCGACGTTGACACCTGACCGTTACCTAGTGCGTGCACTGACGGAATTTCAGGCGTCATCGCTGCCGCGAAGCGAATTCCTCTCGCTCGCTTCTGCTTCGATGGGGGTGTCGCGCGAGCGCTTGCTGGCTGAACCGGATTGCGCGCTGACGTCGGAACAGGCGGTGCGATTGACGGACCGGATCGCGCGTCGCATGGCCGGCGAGCCGCTCGCCTATCTGGTGGGATATCGCGAGTTCTATGGACGCCCGTTCGCAGTCGATGCGCGCGTGTTGATCCCGCGTGCCGACAGCGAGCTGCTCGTCGACCTGGCACTGCTCCACGCCAAATCATCGGCGGCGACGCCTTTCGACGTGTTGGAGCTCGGAACCGGCAGCGGCATCCTGGCCGTCACGCTGGCACTGGAGGCACCGCATCTGGACGTGGTCGCAACGGATCTGTCTGGCGACGCGCTGGACGTCGCCCGTGGCAACGCCGACCGGCTCGGTGCCCGCATTCGCTTCATCGAGAGCGACTGGTTCGCCTTCGGCGACCGCGATGGCCGCGCATCGCCGCGCTTCGACCTGATCGTCTCGAATCCGCCCTACATCGCGGTCGACGACGGGCACCTGAACGAAGGCGACCTGCGGTTCGAGCCACGCAGCGCGCTGACCGATGGCGGCGATGGGCTGTCGGCGCTGCGGCACCTCGCTGCGAACGCGCCGCGCTTCCTCCGGGACGATGGGGCAATCCTGCTCGAGCACGGATACGACCAGGCTGCCGAAGTCCGCGCCCTGCTGGTCGCCGCAGGCTTCGCCGGCGTCGCATCGCATCGCGACCTCGCGGGAATCGAACGCGTCACGTGCGGCACTCGGGCTGCCGTCGGTCGTGCCCGGCACATCGGTCCATGAGACGAAGCCGCGGACGGGACAAGGTTCCGGGCGGCCACGTATGATGCGGGTCGAGCGCGTGCGAGGTGACAGTCTCGCCCTTTAAACCGGCTCAATCGAAAGGAACACCATGAGCGAAGCGAACACGACACAGTCGGTCCACGACTTCATCGACCAGACGGTCCATCAGAATCCGGTCGTGCTGTTCATGAAGGGCACCGCGCAGTTTCCGCAATGCGGATTCTCGGGACGGGCGATCCAGCTGCTGAAGGCCAACGGCGTGACGAGCCTCGTCACGGTCAACGTGCTCGAGGACGACGAGGTCCGTCAAGGCGTGAAGACCTACTCCAACTGGCCGACCGTGCCGCAGCTCTATATCAAGGGCGAGTTCGTCGGCGGGTCGGACATCATCGGCGAGATGCACGAGAGCGGCGAGCTGAAGAAGATGCTCGCGGGCTGAGACGGCTCGACGCCCGGACGACAGCCGGCGCTCGCCGGCTTTTTTACGTTCTTCGGGCATGCGCTGGGACGGTGCTGTGGCAAGACTGCAACTCTCCGCGGTCCGCGCACCCCTTATCCACGGCCGAAGCGCTATGCGTCCCGGGCGGCCCGCGCTAGAGTCGGCCGACACACGTTGACCAGGGAGGTCAAATGGCTGCGCGCTCCATCGCTTCGCTCTCGCTGAGTTTCGGTCTGGTGTCGATTCCGGTGCGGCTATTCTCGGCCACCGAGAGCGCGTCCAGCGTTCGCTTCAACCTCCTCGCGAAGGACGGCTCGCGGGTCAAGCAGCAGTACGTGTCGGAGAAGGACCAGACCATCGTCGAGCGACGCGACATGGTCAAGGGCTACGAGTTCGAGAAGGACCAGTTCGTGATCTTCACGCCGGAAGAACTGAAGGCGATGGAAGAAGGGGCGCGGCACACGATCGACATCGTCGCGTTCATTCCGGAGAAGGCGGTCGATCCGCTGTTCTACGACAAGGCCTACTTCCTCGCGCCCGACAAGCGCGGCGGCAAGCCGTACTCGTTGTTGATGGCCGCGATGCGGGAGAGCGGTCGCTGCGCGCTGGCCAAGTGGGCTTGGAAGAGCAAGCAGTACGTCGTGCAGGTCCGCGTCGCCGAAGGTGGACTCGTCCTGCAGCAACTGTTGTATGCCGACGAGGTGCGGTCGATGAAGGATCTCGACATCGAGACGGTCGACGTTGCGCCGTCCGAGTTGAAGCTCGCATTGCAGTTGATCGACCAGATTTCGGAAGACACCTACGACCCGACTCAATACGTCGACGAGGAGAAGGGACGCGTCCTCGCGGAGATCGACCGGAAGATCGCAGGGCAGCAGATCGTCGCGTCCGAACGGCATGAAGAGACCGCCGGGTCGAACGTGATCGACCTGATGGATGCGCTGCGGGCGAGCCTGCAGGGCAAGACCGCGGCGAAGGCCGCTCCATCGGAGCCCGTGACGGAGAAGGCGCCGGTCAAGTCGGCGACCGTCGCCGAGCTGCCGTCGAGCAAGGATCGCAAGCCGATCCGGCGCGCCACGAAGGCGGAGGAAGTCGCGGCACCCGTACCCGTCCGCGCTCGCGCGAAGAAGTGACGGTCGGCGACGACGACGCGGTCTACACGCTGCAGAGCATCCGGGAGATGCTCGGGATTCCGCGGAACGTCGTCATCGGGTTGATCAAGGCCGGCCTGGTGTCGCCGGTTCGCGGCCCGCGCAATACGTACCGCTTCGGATTCCAGGACGTGGTGCTGCTGAGAACCGCGCAGGCGCTGCGATCGGCCGATATCCCGGCAAGACGCATCCATCGATCGCTCGAACGCTTGCGTACCTTGTTGCCGTCGTCGGTCCCGCTGACGGGGCTCCGGATCACCGCGGTCGGCGACGACATCGCGGTGCGCGCCGGCGGACAGGATGTCGCGCTCGAGTCGGGGCAGCTGCTCATGGACTTCGATGTGGCGCGCGGGCCCGGGGACGTCCTGTCGTTCCCGGCG
>CAXTPX010000298.1:0-4819 GCA_964246005.1 uncultured Burkholderiaceae bacterium
CCTTTGCGGCAACTGCGGTATCGGCGAGAATCGCCGTAACGACGCCCGCTCCGACGGTACGGCCGCCCTCGCGGATCGCAAAACGTAAGCCTTCTTCGCACGCGATCGGCGTAATGAGCTCCACGTCCATCGTAATGTTATCGCCCGGCATTACCATCTCGACGCCTTCGGGTAGCTTGATCGTTCCGGTGACGTCGGTCGTGCGGAAGTAGAACTGCGGACGATAGTTGGCGAAGAACGGCGTGTGACGGCCACCCTCGTCCTTCGACAGCACGTACACGGTCGCCTTGAACTCGCTGTGCGGCTTGATCGAGCCGGGCTTGCAGAGGACCTGACCGCGCTCGACGTCGTCACGACCGACGCCGCGAAGCAGCGCGCCGATGTTGTCGCCGGCCTGGCCCTGGTCGAGCAGCTTGCGGAACATCTCGACGCCGGTGCAGACCGACTTGCGGGTGTCCTTGATGCCGACGATCTCGACTTCCTCGCCGACCTTGACGACGCCGCTCTCGACGCGACCGGTGACGACCGTACCGCGACCCGAGATCGAGAACACGTCTTCGATCGGCATCAGGAACGGGCGGTCGAGCGGACGCTCGGGCTGCGGGATATATTCGTCGACGGTCTTCATCAGCGCGACCACCGCGTCGTGGCCGATCTCGGGACGCTTGTTGTCGAGCGCGCAGACCGCCGAACCCTGGGTGATCGGAATGTCGTCGCCCGGGAAGTCGTACTTCGACAGCAGCTCGCGGATTTCCATCTCGACGAGTTCGAGGATTTCGGCGTCGTCGACGAGGTCGACCTTGTTCATGAACACGACCATCGCCGGCACGCCGACCTGCTTGGCGAGCAGGATGTGCTCGCGGGTCTGCGGCATCGGGCCGTCGGTCGCCGAGACGACGAGGATCGCGCCGTCCATCTGCGCCGCACCGGTGATCATGTTCTTCACATAGTCGGCGTGGCCGGGGCAATCGACGTGCGCATAGTGGCGGTTCGCCGTCTCATACTCGACGTGCGCGGTCGAGATCGTGATGCCGCGCTCGCGCTCCTCGGGAGCCTTGTCGATGTCGGCGTACGAGGTGAAGGTCGCCCCGCCGGTCTCGGCGAGGATCTTCGTGATCGCGGCGGTCAGCGACGTCTTGCCATGGTCGACGTGACCGATGGTGCCGATGTTGCAGTGCGGCTTGTTCCGCTCGAATTTCGCCTTACCCATGATCCCTCATCCTTCGTCGAATTGCTGCCCACGCCCGGCAAGGCGCGGCGTCTAGTTTCTGTGTCCGAAAATGTAAAGCCGTGCCGGCGCTACGCCATCTTCGCCTTGATTTCCTCGGCGACGTTCGACGGCACTTCCTCGTAATGGCTGAACTGCATCGAATACTGCGCCCGGCCCTGGCTCATCGAGCGGAGCTGGTTGACGTAGCCGAACATGTTCGCCAGCGGCACCTGCGCCTCGATGACCTGTGCGTTGCCGCGGCTGTCGGTCCCCTGGATCTGGCCACGGCGGCTGTTCAGGTCGCCGATTACATCGCCCATGAAATCCTCAGGCGTGACGACCTCGACCTTCATCACCGGCTCGAGCAGCTTGATGCCCGACTTGACGGCAGCTTCGCGCATGCCGCCGCGGCCGGTGATTTCGAACGCCAGCGCCGACGAGTCGACGTCGTGGTACGCGCCGTCATACAGCCGCGCCGTGAAGTCGATGATCGGGAAGCCGATCAGCGACCCGGTCGCCGCGATCTCGCGGATGCCCTTCTCGACCGACGGGATATATTCCTTCGGAATATTGCCGCCCTTGACCTCGTCGACGAAGACGACGCCCGAACCGCGCTCACCCGGCTCGACCGAGAACTTGATCCGGCCGAACTGGCCCGAGCCGCCCGACTGCTTCTTATGGGTGTAGTCGACGTCGACCTTGCGGGCGAGCGATTCGCGGTACGCCACCTGCGGCGCGCCGACGTTGGCCTCGACCTTGAACTCGCGGCGCATGCGGTCGACGAGGATCTCGAGGTGGAGTTCGCCCATTCCCTTGATGATCGTCTGGCCGCTCTCGTTGTCCGACGAGACGCGGAACGACGGATCTTCCTGCGCGAGACGGTTGAGCGCGATGCCCATCTTCTCCTGGTCGGCCTTGGTCTTCGGCTCGACCGCGACCTCGATGACCGGCTCGGGGAATTCCATGCGCTCGAGGATGATCGGCTTCAGCGGCGCGCAGAGCGTATCGCCGGTGGTGACGTCCTTGAGGCCGACCAGCGCGACGATGTCGCCGGCATAGGCTTCCTTGATGTCCTCACGGTTGTTCGCATGCATCAGCAGCATGCGGCCGATCTTTTCCTTCTTGTCCTTGACCGAGTTCAACACCATCGACGCCGCCTCGAGCTTACCCGAATAGATGCGGGCAAAGGTCAGCGTGCCGACGAAAGTATCGGTCATGATCTTGAAGGCAAGCGCCGAGAACGGGGCATCGTCCGACGCCTCGCGGATCTCATCCTCGTCCTTCATGTTGATGCCGTGCATCGGCGGAATGTCGAGCGGCGAGGGCATATAGTCGACGACCGCATCGAGCAGCGGCTGAACGCCCTTGTTCTTGAACGCCGAGCCGCACAGCACGGGAACGAAGGCGAACGCGAGCGTCCCCTTGCGGATGAGGCCCTTGAGCTCGGCGACGGTCGGCTCGGTGCCTTCGAGGTACGATTCCATCAGCGCGTCGTCCTGCTCGACGGCCATTTCGATCAGCTCCGAACGCGCCTGTGCGGCGGCGTCCTTGAGGTTGTCGGGAATGTCCTTGTATTCGAACTTCGCGCCAAGGCTTTCCTCGAGCCAGACGATCGCGCGGTTCTCGACAAGGTCGACGAGGCCGACGAAATCACCTTCGAGACCGATCGGCAGATACAGCACCGCCGGACGGGCGCCGAGGCGGTCCTTGATCATCTGCACGCAACGATCAAAGTTCGCGCCGGTCCGGTCGAGCTTGTTGACGAAGCACATCCGCGGCACTTTGTACTTGTCGGCCTGGCGCCAGACGGTCTCCGACTGCGGCTCGACCCCGGCAACGCCGTCGAAGCACGCAACCGCACCGTCGAGGACGCGCAACGACCGCTCGACTTCGATCGTGAAGTCGACGTGGCCTGGCGTGTCGATAATGTTGATCCGGTGCTCGGGGCCCTTGCCCTCCTCGGCCTTCCAGAAGCATGTCGTCGCGGCGGACGTGATCGTGATCCCGCGCTCCTGCTCCTGCTCCATCCAGTCCATCGTCGCCGTGCCCTCGTGCACTTCGCCGATCTTGTAGGACTTGCCGGTGTAATACAGGATGCGCTCGGTCGTCGTCGTCTTGCCGGCGTCGATGTGCGCCATGATGCCAATGTTGCGATAGCGATCGAGCGGGGTCGTGCGGGCCATGATCTGTCTACTTTACCAGCGGTAATGCGAGAACGCGCGGTTGGCTTCGGCCATCCGGTGCGAATCTTCGCGCTTCTTGACGGCGGTGCCGCGATTGTTGGCGGCGTCGACCAGCTCACCCGACAGGCGCGCGGCCATCGTATGCTCGGAGCGGTTGCGCGCCGCCGAGATCAGCCAGCGGATCGCCAGTGCCTGCGAACGCTCGGGACGAACTTCGACCGGGACCTGGTAGGTCGCGCCGCCGACACGGCGACTGCGGACCTCGATGCCCGGCTTCACGTTCGCCAGCGCGTCGTGGAACACGCCGATCGGCTCGCGACGCGTCTTCGCCTCGACGGTGTCGAGCGCGTTGTACACGATCGACTCGGCGGTCGACTTCTTCCCCTCGTACATCACGAGGTTCATGAACTTGGAGAGGATGAGATCACCGAAACGGGGATCGGGGAGAATTTCGCGCTTCTCGGGGCGACGACGACGGGCCATCTATCTATCCTTACTTCGGGCGCTTCGCGCCGTACTTCGACCGGCTCTGCTTGCGATCCTTGACGCCCTGGGTGTCGAGGACACCGCGCAGGACGTGGTAGCGCACGCCGGGGAGATCCTTGACGCGGCCGCCGCGAATCAGGACCACCGAATGCTCCTGCAGGTTGTGCCGCTCGCCGGGGATGTAGCCGATGACCTCGAAGCCGTTGGTCAGGCGGATCTTGGCGACCTTGCGGAGCGCCGAGTTCGGCTTCTTCGGGGTCGTCGTGTAGACGCGGGTGCAAACGCCGCGCTTCTGCGGGCACTCTTCCATCGCCGGTGCGGTTTCGCGCACGCGCTGCGGTTGGCGCCCCTTGCGGATCAACTGGTTAATCGTCGGCATCGTCTTCGTGGTCTTCCTGCTGTTCGGCGACGGCATTCCTGCCGTGCCTACTCCAGGCCTGAACCGCCCTCACGGCATAAGCGCGAACGGCCCTGTTGCCAGGTCCTTCCGCGCACAGCTCAGCCTGTCGTTCCTATGCCCGCGGCGGGTTACCCACCGCTGAGCGAAGGCGGCGTATAGGCGGAGCGGCCCGTGCGGTCAACGGGATTCCCGCAGGCCGGGCGCGGGCGCAAACGATGACCTCTGTGCCCGCACCAGTCCGCGCACGACTTCCGAACGTCACGCGAACTGCCCCGACAGGTCATCGCTCGGTAAATCTGAGCGCAAGGCGCTAAATCGGACGGACTGGCGGGTTTCATAACGGCGGCGGCACGGGCATGATTGGCGGCCCAGCCAGGAGACTGCCGTGCCGCTTGCCCTCATTGCCGCCGCCGTTGCCACGCTGGCTACCGTGCCGAGCCCCGCGGCGCTGGAGGCGGGACTCGCCGGGCGCTGGCATGGCGCACTCGGCTACCGCGACTATCAGTCGAACAAGCTCGAGGAGCTGCCGGTCGACACCGA
>CAXTPX010000299.1:0-4819 GCA_964246005.1 uncultured Burkholderiaceae bacterium
CAGGTAATCGCCGGCGGTCGAAGCGGAGCAACCGCCGCCGCACTCGAACCCCAGCGGCTTGGTGAGGTCCAGCGCGGACTGCGGCTTGCCGGTGTCGGGGTCCGTGGCCAACGGCCTGGCATAGCGTTTCAACGCGGCACCCTTGACTGAAAACCCCGTGTCGTTCATCCCGAGCGGCTTCCACAGATGTTCGTCGAGATACTGTCCGAGCGACTGTTTCGAGACCTCCTCGACCACGAGGCCGAGCACGTCGATCGAGAATCCGTAGTCCCACACCGTACCGGGCTGCCACAGGAGCGGCGTCGAGGCCATCTTGTCGAGGAAATCGCGGCTCGACATGACCGAAGCCGCGTCCGAACCTGCCGGATAGAGCTTGTGCACGGCCGTGTTGCCGCGACCTCCGTAGACGAGGCCCGACGTGTGGCGCATCAGATCCTGGACCGTGATCTGACGGACGGTCGGCACCGTCTCGACGATGTCCGTCCTGTCGGCGTTCATCACCGCGACGCGCTTCGCGGCGAACGCGGGCAGGTACTTCGAGACCGGGTCGTCCATCAGGACCCGACCCTGCTCGTACAACATCAATGCACCCGCGGCGACCATGGGCTTCGTCATCGACGCGATATTGAAGATGGCGTCGGTCGTCATCGGCGTTCCCGCTGCACGGTCCACGTAACCGAACGCCTCGAAATAGACGAGCTTGCCTCTCCGCGCGATGGCGACCACGGCCCCGGGGATGCGCCCACTGGCGACATCGGCTCGCAACGTGTCGCCGATGAGCCCGAGCTTCTGCGTGGACATTCCGACCGATTCCGGCGCGGCGCGCGGCAGTGGATCGACGCCTGCAACAGCGGCGGCCGGTGTGCCGACCACGAACGTGACAACGGCGAGTGCGGCCGTGGCCGCTGCGAACCACTTCGTACGCATTTTCAGGTCTCCTTCTCGATGCGCGTTCGGAACGTGCGGCAGGTGGTGAGGATGGACGCGTGGAAACAGAATCGCACACCCATCGTCGTGTCGACGTCGCGACCTTTCCTCGATGCAGTCGCCTTCAACCCTGCTTAGCGCGCACGCGCTCCATCGTGACCTCCGAACGCCGGAACCCCAGCTTCTCGTAGAACGCGAACAGGCCAGGACGCTCGGCGCGCAACACCCAGGTCTGATTGGGGTCGTCGCCCATCAACCGCGTCACCAACGCGCGGGCGATGCCGCGATGGCGACAGGCTCGGCGACGACCAGCGTGCAGATGTAGCCGTTCGACACGCCGTCGGCGACCGAACGGGCAAAGGCCACGACCTGCTTGGCGTCGACTGCGACGAGCGACGTGTGAGAGCCCGCGAGCATCGCTTCGAACGGAAGTCGTTCGAAGCGGGTGCCGGACCAGCCGTTGGCGAGTAGCAGCTCGCGGGCCGCTTCGTGCTCGTGCGGTTGGATCGGGCGGATGTCGAGGGTCATGGGAGGTCAGGCGTCGAGAGAACGCCACGCTTGCGGCTTCGCGCCCGACCTGAAACCTGGCCCGGGCCTACGCCGAGGTGACGAGGTGACGAGGTGAGGGTGACGAGTGTCGGACTCGAGCGGCGGACGACGCTGGGTCCGGCCTTCGCGGGAACGACGGGTATCGGAATTCGGGGCAACGCTGGTCGATCGGCTTGAACGGCGAGGCAAGGCGTTCGTCATACGGACCAACAGGCCGTCACAACCCCTGCTTCAAGCTCGCCTCGATGAACGGATCCAGATCCCCATCCAGCACCTTCTGCGTGTTGCTGATCTCGACGTTCGTGCGCAGGTCCTTGATGCGCGACTGGTCGAGTACGTACGAGCGGATCTGGTGGCCCCAGCCGACGTCCGTCTTGCCCGCCTCGAGCTTGTCCTGCTCGACCTGGCGCTTCCGCAGCTCCGCCTCGTAGAGCTTCGACTTCAGCATCGCCATCGCCTCGGCGCGATTGCGGTGCTGGCTGCGGTCGTTCTGGCACTGGACCACGATGCCGGTCGGGTTGTGCGTGATGCGGGTCGCCGAGTCGGTCTTGTTGATGTGCTGGCCCCCCGCGCCCGACGCGCGGAACGTGTCGATGCGCAAGTCCGCAGGATTGATCTCGACCTCGATCGAGTCGTCGACCTCGGGATACACGAACACGCTCGCGAACGACGTGTGCCGCCCGCCCGACGAATCGAACGGGCTCTTCCGCACCAGCCGGTGGACGCCGGTCTCGGTGCGCAGGTAACCGTAGGCGTACTCGCCTTCGATCTTGATCGTCGCGCTCTTGATGCCGGCCGTCTCGCCTTCGGATTCCTCGAGCAGCTCGGCCTTGAAGCCCTTGCGCTCGGCGTACTTCAGGTACTGGCGCTCGAGCATCTGCGCCCAGTCCTGCGCCTCGGTGCCGCCCGCGCCGGCCTGGATGTCGAGGAAGCAGTTGAACGCGTCCGCCTCGTTCGCGAACATGCGGCGGAACTCCATCCCTTCGACGATCCTGCGCAGCGCGGCCGCGTCGGTCTCGACCGAGATCATCGTGTCGTCGTCGCCCTCGTCCTTCGCCATCGCGAACAGGTCGTCCGCGTCGGCCAGGTCGGTGTCGAGCTTGCCGATCGTCGTGTCGACGTCCTCGAGCGACTTCTTCTCGCGGCCGAGCTCCTGCGCGCGCTTCGCGTCGTCCCAGACCTTCGGGTCCTCGAGCGCGCCGTTGACTTCGTTCAGTCGTGCCGCTTTGGAATCGAAGTCAAAGATACCTCCGCGCCTCGTCTGCGCGGGCGCGCAGATCGGCGATGGTGGCGGCAATCTGGTTCAGTCGTTCGGCTTCCATGGGGTCTGCTCGTAGCGATGCGAAGCCCGCGATTGTAAGGGAGGCCGCCCGGGTAATCCCCGAGTGCGGGGCGTGCCGCGAAACGCCTATGCTGCGACTCAAGTAGATCGGTCTAGTTTGAATTTGCGATGGGACGCCATGGCTTTGAAGAAGGTGGTGCTGCAGGAGACGGAGGGCAGGCCGACCGGTGCGGGCAGCGGACGACAGATCCGGACGAGGAAGCGCGCCGATACGCGTGCGCTCCTCGTGCGCACCGGCACGGCGCTCCTGACCGAGCGAAGCTTCGCCGCGGTCGGCATCGAGGACGTGCTCGCGCAATGCGGCGTCGCGCGCGGCTCGTTCTATCACTTCTTCGCGAGCAAGGAAGCGTTCGGCGAGGCCGTGATCGACAACTACGGCGCCTACTTCGACCGCAAGCTGAGACGACTGCTCGCCGACGATTCGGTGCCACCGCTGGCGCGGCTCGATGCCTACGTCGACGAAGCGTCGCGCGGCATCGAGCGCTTCGGCTTCGCGCGGGGTTGCCTGATCGGCGCGCTCAGCCAGGAACTCGGCGCGCACAGCGCCGCCTTCCGCCCGAAGCTCGAAGCGGTGTTCGCGAACTGGCAACGACACGTGGCGGACTGCCTGCGCGATGCGATCACCGCCGGGGAAGTCGGTAGATCGCTCGATGCAGACCAGGCCGCCGAGTTCTTCTGGTACGGCTGGGAAGGGGCGCTGATGCGGACCAAGCTCGAACGCTCGTCCGAGCCGCTGCGACGCTTCGGTCGGCACTTCATCGGGTCGTTGCCGCGGCCGGTGATGCGGCGGCGCAGGGCTGCCCCGTCGTGAACATCGCACGAGGGCTGTTGATCCGCTCCCGCGTATCGCCGGACGAACCCGCGATCACGCACGGCACCGGCACGCGCGACTACCGGACGCTCGCGTCCTGTGTCTCGCGACTCGCCGGATCGATGCGGACGACCCTCGGACTCGAGACCGGCGACCGCGTCGCGCTGTTCATGGAGAACCGCGCCGAGGTGTTCGAGACGATGTTCGCGTGCTGGGTCGCGGGCCTGTGCGTCGTGCCGATCAACGCGAAGCTCCATCCGCGCGAGGTCGCCTACATCGTCGCGGACTGTGCTGCCAAGGCGCTCTTCACGACCATGACGAACATCGGCGACCTGCAGGCGCAAGTCGGCGACGGACTCGTACTGCTGGCGGTCGATTCGGCGTTGTATGCGTCGTTGATGCTGGGCGATGCGCTGGCCTGTGCAGACGTCGCGCCGACCGATCCGGCGTGGATCTTCTATACGAGCGGGACGACGGGCCAGCCGAAAGGTGCCGTGCTGTCGCATCGCAACCTGCTGTTCATGACGATGGCGTACTACGCCGACATCGAGCAGGTCGCGCCGGGCCAGACGATGTTCCATGCGGCGCCGCTGTCGCATGGGTCCGGGCTGTATGCGCTGCCGCACCTGTTCGGCGGCGGGCATCAGGTGATCCTCGACGGCTTCAAGCCGCCCGAGGTGCTCGACCTGCTGAAGCGCCACCCGGCGGTCACGATGTTCGCGGCGCCGACGATGCTGACGCGGCTCGTCAATGCGGTCGACGGCGTCGACGACCCGGCAGGCAATCTCAAGATCGTGTTGTACGGCGGCGGCCCGATGTACGTCGCCGACATCCTGAGGACGATGGACGTCTTCGGCCCGCGCTTCTTCCAGCTGTTCGGACAGGGCGAGTCGCCGATGACGATCACGGGCCTGCGGCCGTCGGACCATGCGGGCCCGCGCGACGACGAGCACCTGGCCCGCCTCGGCTCGTGCGGTACGCCGCGCACCGGCGTCGAGGTTCGCATCGTCGACGACGCGGGCGTCGATCGGCCCACCGGCGAACTGGGCGAGATCATCACCCGCAGCGACTGCGTGATGGCCGAGTACTGGAACAACGCGAAGGCGACGGCAGCCGCACTGCGCGACGGCTGGCTTTGGACCGGTGACATCGGCTCGATCGACGAGCGCGGCTATCTCAGCCTGCGCGAT
>CAXTPX010000300.1:0-4814 GCA_964246005.1 uncultured Burkholderiaceae bacterium
CGCCGAACTCGGCAGCCACAGCGGCGACGCGAAGATCGCGACGCTGGCGCTCGACGTGGAGCGCATCGCCACGCGTCGCATGCGGCGCGCGTCGCGCGGCCGGCTCGACTGGCGCCGCACGATGCAGGCGCAGGCCAAGAGCGGAACGATGACGCTGTGTCGTCGCGCCCCGCGCACGCGCCCGATGCCGCTGGTGGTGATCGCCGACATCTCGGGCTCGATGAGCCGCTACACGCGGATGCTGCTGCACTTCGCGCATGCGCTGTCGACGCCGGGCAGCGAAGCCACGCCTGTGTCCGTCTTCGTCTTCGGCACGCGCCTCTCGAACGTCACGCGGGCGCTGCGGGCACGCGATCCGGACCTCGCGATCGCCTCGGCGATCCGGGCGGTCGACGACTGGTCGGGCGGCACGCGCCTGACCGCGTGTCTCGCGGACTTCAACCTGCACTGGTCGAGACGCGTGCTCGCGCAGAACGCCACCGTGCTCTTGATCACCGACGGGCTCGAGCATGGCGCGCGCGACGACATGGCGCGGCTGTCGTTCGAGACCGAGCGCCTCGCGAAGTCGTGCAGACGCCTCGTCTGGCTCAACCCGCTGCTGCGTTACGGCGGCTTCGAGCCGAAGGCCGCGGGCATCCGCGCGATGCTGCCGCACGTCGACCGCTTCGTCCCGGCGCACAATCTCGACAGCATCGCGGCGCTGGCCGCGGCGCTGTCATCGAACACAGCCAGGCAACGCAGGGGAACCGACCGATGGAACTGAAGGGCGAACAGCTGTTGCCGGTGTCGCAGCAGGCCGCGTGGGAAGCGCTCAACGACACGACGCTGCTGCGCGAAGCGATCCCCGGCTGCGAGTCGATCGTGCCGTCGACGGTCGAAGGCGACGAGTCGGGGTCCGCCGAGTCGCCGGGCGTCTACGACCTCGTGATGGTCGCGGCGATCGGGCCGGTCAAGGCGAAGTTCAAGGGCAAGCTGCAGTTGATGGACCTCGATCCGCCGAACGCGTACACCATCCGCTTCGAAGGCAGTGGCGGCGTCGCCGGCTTCGGCAAGGGGTCCGCGGCGGTCAAGCTGGTGCCGGCCGACGGCGACAGCACGCGGCTCGATTACCACGCGCAGGCATCGGTCGGCGGGAAGATCGCGCAGGTCGGCTCGCGTCTCGTCGACATGGCCGCCCGCAAGATCGCGGACAACTTCTTCGAGAATTTCACGGCGGCGCTGGCGAAGCGCGGTCATTCGGCATGAGAGCCTTCGGACCCTGCTGCCTGGTCTTCGCCGGCGTCGCGTGGTCGCTTGCACCTGCCGGCGTGGCGCAGACGTCGGACCCGATGGGCGCCTACCGACAGACCGCGACGTACTGCGGCAGCGAGACGCCGCAACGCGACGCCCCGGCGATTCCATGGATCGGCTGCTTCGTGCTCGACGCGGGGCATCGCGCACGCGGCACGTTCGCGACGCATGAACTGGCGGTCGGCGTCGACGAGGCGGGGCACGAGTCCTTCGCCGTCGACGGCGAGCCGCTCGTCACCGGGAGCGGGACACGCATGTCACCGTCGGGCACCACATCGCTCTTCGCACGTCCCAGTGGTTCCGGCTACCGTCTCTGTCGCGATCCGGCCGGCAGCGACTGCCCCGCCATCGTCAGCGTGTTCTCGCGCGACACCGATCGATCCGTGCTCTTCACGGTGAGCGAGTGTCTTCCCTGGACCGGATACCACGCGTGCGTGATGACGCAGGCGAACTGGGACGCCGAGAACGCACACCACCCCGTGGACGGCAACACCGGGCCGGGTGCTACTCGATGACGATATCGCCGCCCGCCGGCCGACGCTGCAGGTCCTGCAGCAGCCGCTGGACGATCAGCCGGATCAGATAGAAGCCCAGCTTGGGGTTCTGGAAGTACAGCAGGTGGATCGCCTCGTCGGTCATCGTGTAGCAAATGCAGGCGGTCTCGCACACGGCGGTCGCGGTGCGCTTGCGGTCTTCGGCGAAGAGACCGATCTCGCCGATCAGGCTGCCCGGCCCCATCGTCACGTCGAGTTCGGACAGGCGGACGGTGCCCTTGCGGATATAGATCATGTAGTGCGCCATGTCGCCTTTCCGGAACAGGACGTCACCCGCCTTGAACGACTTCTTCTTCATGTAGGGCAGCAGCCAGTCCCTGACCGGCGAGTCGGCACTGGCGCTCTCGAGCGCGCGGAGCAGGCGCTGCAGGTCCCACAGCCGGTAGGCGTTGACGAGGAGGAGCGTCGCCTGCAGCAGTCCGTTGATCCGGTCGTGCTGGATCAGGGCGCCGACCAGGAAGAAGGCATTGGCGCACGCGGCGAAGAGACGCAGCGGCACCATGCCCCGCATCAGGTTGCTCGCCAGCGTGAGCGCGCCGCCGAGCCCGGCGAACAGATAGGCGACTTCGACGGTGATCGGCATCGGGTTCTCGCATGAGTGGACGAAGACGGACTGCGACGCTCTGATAGCACAGCCCGGCGATGCGATCCACCGTCCTCGCGACCGGCGTATGCTCGTCCGCCGCCCCGGGCATCGTTTCGGAACACGCGGCGCTACGATCGAGATCCGACCCGCGAGCCGACCCGCGCAGAGTGGGACGCAGCATGACCACCATCATCGAACAACTCGAGTCCGCGATCGCCGCGCTGGAATCCCAGCGCGCGCTGCTCGGCGACGCGGTCGTCGATGCCGGCATCGCGCCGTTGCAGGAGCGGGTCGCCGGGCTGAAGTCGCAGCCGCCTGAGCGTGCCCAGCAACTGAAGGCGGTCTCCGTGTTGTTCATGGACATCGTCGGGTCGACCGCGATTAGCCGCGAGCTCGATCCCGAGGACATCCATTCGATCGTCGACGGGGCCCTCGAGCGCTTCAGTGCGCTGGTCGTCGCGCGGAAGGGGCGGGTCCTGCAGTACGCCGGGGACAGCATGCTCGCGGCGTTCGGCGCCGACGGGGCGCACGAGGACGACGCCGAGAACGCCGTGCACGTCGGCCTCGCGATCCTCGAGGAAGCGAAGCGCATCGCCGTCGAGATCGCGTCGAGCCATGGCATCGCCGGCTTCGACGTGCGGGTCGGCATCAACACCGGTTCGGTGCTGCTCGGCGGTGGCGTCGACGACGAAGGCAGCATCCGCGGCATCACGGTCAACATCGCGGCGCGGATGGAGCAGAGCGCGCCCGAGGGTGGCCTGCAGATCACGCACGATACCTACCGCCACGTGCGCGGCGTGTTCGACGTCGTCGAGCAGCCTTCGACGATCGTCAAGGGACTCGACGAGCCGTTGCGCAGCTACGTCGTGCAGCGCGCGAAGCCGCGCGCGTTCCGGGTCGCGAACCGCGGCGTCGAGGGCGTCGAATGCCCGATGGTCGGCCGCGCGCCGGAGTTGAAGCGGCTGACCGACGCGCTCGAGGACACGATCGAGGACTCGACGCTGACGCTGATCACCGTGGTCGGCGATGCGGGCATCGGCAAGAGCCGCTTGCTGCTCGAGTTCAGCAACTGGCTCGAGATCCAGCCGCAGCGCGTGTGGGCATTCGAGGGGCGAGCCGATGCGCACGGCGAATTGCGGCCGTACGGCGTCGTGCGCGACGTGTTCTGCTGGCGCTTCCAGATCGAGGACAGCGACCCGCTGCCCGAGTCGCGCCGGAAGCTGATCGATGCGTTGCGTCCGCTGTTCGGCGACGCGGCCGACGAGCAGGGTGCGCTGCTCGGCCAGCTGATCGGCCTCGACTTCGGCGACAGCCCGTTCATCCGCGGCATCGTCGGCGACCCCAAGCAGATCCGCGATCGCGCCTTCAACGCGGCGACCCGCTACCTGCGCCTCCTCGCGGAGCGCGATCCGGTGCTGATGCAACTGGAGGATCTGCACTGGGCCGACGGTGGATCGCTCGACTTCATCAACCACGTCGCGCAGTCTTGCCGCGACCTGCCGATCCTGATGCTGTGCTCGGCACGCCAGTCGCTCTACGAGCGCCGGCCGCTGTGGGGCAGCGGGCAGGGCAACCACGAACGCATCGATGTCGCAGCGCTGTCGCGGCGCGCGAGCCGCGAACTCGCGAACGCGCTGCTGCAGCGGATCGAGGACCCGCCGGCCGTGCTGCGGGAGCTGATCACCGGCAGCGCGGAAGGCAATCCGTTCTACATGGAAGAGCTGACGAAGATGCTGATCGACGACGGCGTCATCGTCACCGGTGACGATCGCTGGCAGGTCGTCCCCGATCGGCTGGCACGCGTGCACGTTCCGCCGACGCTGATCGGCGTGCTGCAGGCGCGCATCGATGCGCTGCCGATCGGGGAGAAGGCCGCGCTGCAATGCGCCGCGGTCATCGGTCACGTGTTCTGGGACCAGGCGATGATGCGGATCGATCCCGCATCGCCGGCCGCGCTGCCGCCGTTGATGGCACGCGAACTGATCTTCGGACGCGAGACGACGGCCTTCGACGGTATCCACGAGCACGTCTTCAAGCATCACGCGCTGCATCAGGTCGCGTACGAGAGCGTGTTGAAGCGCCGCAAGCGCGAGCAGCACCGGCTGGTGGCCGAGTGGCTCGCAGCCGCGAGCGGCGAGCGGATCGCGGACCACTACGGGCTGATCGCCGATCACTTCGAGAAGGCGGGTGACGCTGCGAGGGCGGTCGGCTTCCTTCGACTGGCGGGCGAGCACGCGACGAAGGCCTACGCGAGCGAGGCGGCGCTCGAGCATCTCGGCCGCGCGCTCGCGCTCACCGCGGACGCCGACGACGCCACGCGCTTCGACCTGCTGCTCCTGCAGAGCGAAGCGTTCTTTCGCACCGGCCGCAGCGACGAGCTGCTC
>CAXTPX010000301.1:0-4811 GCA_964246005.1 uncultured Burkholderiaceae bacterium
CGGTGTCGCCGGTCACGGCTGCCTTGTGGGCATCCGAGCCCTTGCCGCCGAAGTTGCCTTCCTCGATGTACTTCTTCGCGTTGTCCCACGCGCCGCCGCCGGTGCACATCGAGATCGCGACGAAGAGGCCGGTGACGATCGTGCCCATCAGCATGCCGCCGATCGCCTGGCGTCCCGCGTCCGGGCCCATCAGGAAGCGTGCGACGATCGCGAGCACGATCGGCGTCGCGAGCGGCAGCAGCGACGGGATCATCATCTCGCGGATGGCCGCCTTCGTCAGCATGTCCACCGCGACGCCGTACTCGGGCTTGCCGGTGCCTTCCATGATGCCGGGAATGTCGCGGAACTGACGGCGCACCTCGACCACCACCGCGCCCGCGGCCCGGCCGACCGCCTCCATCGCCATCGCGCCGAAGAGATACGGGATCAACCCGCCGATGAAGAGCCCGATGATCACCGCCGGTTCGTTGAGGCTGAACGTGACGGTCTTGCCCGCGACGTCGAGCGCATGGGTGAAGTCGGCGAACAGCACCAGCGCGGCGAGGCCGGCCGACCCGATCGCATAGCCCTTCGTGACCGCCTTCGTCGTGTTGCCGACCGCGTCGAGCGGGTCGGTCACGTTGCGGATCGCCTCGGGCAGCTCGGCCATCTCGGCGATGCCGCCGGCGTTGTCGGTGATCGGCCCGTACGCGTCGAGCGCGACGATGATGCCGGCCATCGACAGCATCGACGTCGCCGCGGTCGCGATGCCGTACAGGCCGCCCAGTCCATAGGCTGCATAGATCGCGAGGCACACGCAGATCACCGGCCATGCGGTCGACTTCATCGACACCGCGAGGCCCGCGATGATGTTCGTGCCGTGACCGGTGGTCGAGGCCTGGGCGACATAGCGCACCGGCTTGTACTCGGTGCCGGTGTAGTACTCGGTGATCCACACCAGGAGGCCGGTCAGCACGAGCCCGACGACCGACGACAGGTACAGGCGCATCACGAGCGAGATGCCGTCCTCGCGCGCGACCGAGGCCAGCTCGGTGCCGCCGAAGACCCACGCGGTGATCGGATAGAACGCGACCAGCGCGAGGACGCCGGCGACGATCAGGCCCTTGTACAGCGCCGTCATGATCTTCTTGCCGGGCGTGTGCTTGACGAACGCGCAGCCGACGATCGACGCGATGATCGAGAAGCCGCCGAGCATCAGCGGGTACAGGACGGCCGCGAACTCGGCGCCGCGCATCAGGAGCGCGCCGAGCAGCATCGTCGCGATCAGCGTCACCGCGTAGGTCTCGAACAGGTCCGCGGCCATGCCCGCGCAATCGCCCACGTTGTCGCCGACGTTGTCGGCGATGACCGCGGGATTGCGCGGATCGTCCTCGGGGATGCCGGCCTCGACCTTGCCGACGAGGTCGGCGCCGACGTCCGCGCCCTTCGTGAAGATGCCGCCGCCGAGTCGCGCGAAGATCGAGATCAGCGACGCGCCGAATGCGAAGCCGATCAGCGGCTGGATCTGGTCGTGCAGCAGCGCCGGGTCGTAGCCCGCGTGCGAGCCGAAGCCGACGAGTAATCCGTAGTAGCCGGCGACCCCGAGGAGGCCGAGGCCGACCACCAGCATGCCGGTGATGGCGCCGCCGCGAAAAGCGACGTTGAGCGCGGCGTCGAGGCCGCGACTCGCGGCTTCCGCGGTGCGCACGTTCGCGCGCACCGACACGTTCATGCCGATGAAGCCGCAGGCGCCCGACAGCAACGCGCCGAACAGGAAGGCGATCGCGGTGGTCCAGCCGAGCACGAAGCCGACGATCAGGAAGATCACGGCGCCCACCATCGCGATGGTCGTGTACTGGCGCTTCAGGTACGCGGCCGCCCCCTGCTGGATCGCGAGGGCGATCTCCTGCATGCGGGCGTTGCCGGCCGGCAGGCCGAGGATCCAGCTCCGCGACCAGATTCCGTACACCACGGCGATCGCGCCGCAGACCAAGGCGAACCAGAGGCCCGTCGTTCCTGCTTCCATGTCTCCCGCTCCTGTCGTTGCCCCGGATGCGATTCCGGTGGTCGTTATCGAATGTCGTTGTTGCAGCGGCGCGCGGAGACTCCGCTAGTCGAGCGCCGCGAACACGCGCGACCGGATCTCGTCGACGCTGCCGGTGCCGGACACCTTGCGATAGAGCGGTGCCTCCGGCTCGCCGGCCCGCGAGCCTCTCGATGCCCACTCGGAGTAGTAGGTGATCAGGATCTCGGTCTGGGCGTGATAGACCTCGAGGCGCTTCCTCACCGTCGGTTCGAGATCGTCGTCACGCTGCACCAGCGGTTCGCCGGTCACGTCGTCGAGACCGTCGCGCTTCGGCGGATTGAAGTGGACGTGGTACACGCGGCCGCTTCCCGGATGCACGCGGCGACCGGTGATGCGCTCGACGATGTCCTCGTCGGGCACGGCGATCTCGAGGACGTGATCGATCGACACGTTCGCGTCCTTCATCGCGTCGGCCTGCGGCACGGTCCTCGGAAAACCGTCGAACAGGTAACCGTTCGAGCAGTCCGGCTGCCGAAGCCGGTCTTCGACGAGGCCGATGATGATGTCGTCGGAGACCAGTGCACCGGTGTCCATGACCTTCTTCGCGGCGATGCCGAGCGGCGTCTGCGCCTTGACCGCGGCACGCAGCATGTCGCCCGTCGAGATCTGCGGAATGCCGTAGTGCTCGCGGATGAACTGAGCCTGGGTGCCTTTGCCGGCGCCGGGTGCGCCGAGCAAGATCAGGCGCATGGAACTCTCTGCATCGCAGTCGTGCCTCGGGAAAGAGTCGGGTTGGGAGCGACCGCGCGATGTCGTTATCGCATCTTCTTCGCGGATGGGTCTTGACGGCGGCCGTGATCGCTGCTCGTCGTCGCTTCGAGAGAGCCGGCCAGTGCCGACGCGAACCTTACTTGATCATTCGTCGCACGGTCAATCATGGCTCACCCCACTCAACAACGCCCGCACGCGGGCGAGATCGGCGGGCGTGTCGACCCCGGCGGCCGGCGCGGCGTCGGTCACGAAGACGGCGATGGCATGGCCGTGCCACAACGCGCGCAGCTGCTCGAGCGCCTCGATCCGCTCGAGCGGTGCCGGCGCGAGCGCGGTGAAGGTCGACAGGAAGCCGGCGCGGTAGGCGTACAGGCCGATGTGCCGCATGGCCTCTGCGAAGCTCGCGCCCGCGGCATCGCGGTCCCAGGGGATCGGTCCTCGCGAGAAGTAGAGCGCCCGGCCGCGCGCATCGACCACGACCTTGACGACGTTGGGATCGAACAGCTCTTCACGCGATGCGATCGGGTGGCACGCCGTGGCCATCGGGCAGTTCGAGGCCGCCAGCGTCGCAGCGGCCGCGACGATCAGGCGCGGATCGATCAGCGGCTCGTCGCCCTGCACGTTGACGACGATGGTGTCCGCATCGATGTCCCCGTCGCGGGTCAGTGTCGCAGCGACTTCGGCGATGCGGTCCGTGCCCGACTGATGCGTCGCGCGGGTCATGACCACGTGGTGCCCGTGACCACGGACCACGTCGGCGATGACCGCATCGTCGGTGGCGACGATCACGCGCGATGCACCGCTGTCGCGGGCGCGGTCCGCGACGCGGACCACCATCGGCCTGCCGGCGAGGTCCGCGAGCGGCTTGTCGGGCAGCCGCGTCGACGCGCGCCGTGCCGGGATGATCGCGACGAAGTCGGTCGCGCCCGGGTCGCGACCCATCACCTGTGCGGGTGATGTCCGGACGACGGCATCAGGTCGAGGGAGTCGACGAGCGGGCGGTCGCTGCGGGCGCCGGATCGAGCCGCCGCGCCTCCGCCTCGAGCATCACCGGAATGCCGTCCCGGATCGGGTAGGCGAGGCGTGCCGCCTCGGAGACGAGCTCCTGGCGACCCTTGTCGTACGTGAGCGGGCCCTTGGTGACGGGACACACGAGGATGTCGAGCAGGCGATGGTCCATGCGGTTCCTCTGATGACTAGGCGGCGCCGGCCTGCGATGCCGGCCCCTTGCGACCGCCGATGTGCGTGAGCACCGCTTCGACCAGCGCCGGATCGATCACCGCCGAGACGGGCACGGCCCACATCCGCGCCTCGGCGAAGCGCGCGCACTTGACGGCATCCTTCTCGGTCATCAGGACCGCCTCTGAGTTGCGACGCGTGAACGGGTTTTCGTGATAACGATGATGGTCGTCGAGCGGCATGCGATGGAACGTCAGCCCCTGCGTCTTCAGCAGCGCGAAGAATCGCTGCGGGTTGCCGATGCCCGCGGCAGCGGTCAGGCGACGTCCGCGAAAGCTCTGCAGCGGGCGGGTCATCACAGGGTCGTTGACCTTGTACGCGTCGCCGGGGACGAGCTCCATGCGATACGGCGCGCGCAGCGGCACGACGTCGTCCGGGAGCGGCGGCAGGCGGGTCGCCGCGCCGTTCAGCACGATGGCATCCACCTCCGCCAACCGGCTCAGCGGCTCCCGCAACGGGCCGGCCGGCAACATCTTGCCGTTGCCGGCACCGCGCGCATCGAACACCGCGATCTCGAAATTGCGAGCCAGCGCGTAGTGTTGAAGTCCATCGTCGGACACCACCACGTCCACCTCGGGATGCGCGGCGAGCAGGGCCAGCGCGACGTCCACCCGCTGACGGCCGACGAACACCGGTGCGCCGGTCCTGCGCCGGATCAGGACCGACTCGTCTCCATAGCGTTCGGCTGCGTCGCTCTCGTCCGCGACGACCGGTGCTATCGCCTCCTTCGCCCGGGTGTCCGTGCCGCCGTAGCCGCGCGAGATCACGCCCGGCGTGTAACCCTCGCGCCGCAGCG
>CAXTPX010000302.1:0-4803 GCA_964246005.1 uncultured Burkholderiaceae bacterium
CGCCCGGCCGGGTCGCGATCGCGCTGAAGCCGCCCGGGGAATGGCTCTCGATCAAGGGGTGACCGCCGGCGCGAGCCCTCGCGTCACCACCGGAATGCCGGCGGCGGCAGGACCGGTTCGAGGCGAGGCTCGATGCGCCTCGCGAGCCGCAGCGCGGCATCGGTCGTGCGAGCGATGAGCTGGAGCGACTGCGGCAGTCCGGCGGCGTCGCACGCCATCGGCAGGACGACGGCCGGCAGCCCGGTGATCGAGGCCATCGCGGTGAAGCAGGCCGTGTTCCGCCTGACCTCGGTGTCGAATGCCACCGCAGGATGCGGCATCGTCGGCGACGCCAGCCCCGCGTTCCCGTCGAGCGCAGCGCGAATCGTGCGGGAGGCCGAAGCCAGGTGGTGCGCAGCCTCCGTGTGGCGTTCGGTCGACAGCGCCGCACCCCAGCGCAGCATCGAACCCAACGGCTCGCCGAGTGCGTCGGGCTGGTCGAGCAGGTCGCGATAGACCACGGCACCTTCGACTTCGACGAGCAGCAACAGCTGGTGGACGGTCTGCATCGCGTCGTAGTCGGCTAGGACGGCCGGTATCGTTCGGAAGCCTGCTGCGGTCATGCGGCTTCGCAGCTGGTCGTGGGCCGCGCGGACCGAGGCGTCCACCACGACCTGCCGATGGTCCGCATCGAAGATCGCGAGCGGGAGCCCATCGTCTGCGTCGGAAGCCTGCACGCACGCGAACGCACCGAGCACCGCCTGCGCGTCGTCGAGCGATCGGGCGAGGAGGCCGACGCGATCGAACGACGGCGCGAGCGGCACGATGCCGTCCCGATCGATGACATCGACCGGCGGCACGATCGCGAACACCCCGCACGCGGCTGCGGGGATGCGCACGCTGCCCATCGTGTCGGTCCCGAGCGCGGCCGCGCAGAGGCCCGCCGCGACGGCCGCACCGGCGCCGCCCGACGATCCGCCGGGCGAACAGTCGAGGCGGTACGGATTGCGCGTGCGCCCGGACCACGGATTGTCGGTCGTCGCCCCGAGCGCGCCCGCGTCCATGTTGACGGTCCCGAGCACCACTGCGCCTGCGTCGCGCAGGCGCTTCACACAGGCCGCGTCCCGCGTGGCGATCCGGCCCTGCCAGGCGCCGATGCCGGCCGTCCACGGCAGGCCCTGCACGGCGATGTTGGCCTTGATGCCGATCGGCACGCCGTCGATCGTCGAACGGGCTTCCCCGCGGGCCCAGCGTCGCGCACTCGCCGCGGCATCCCGGCGCGCACGACCGGCGTCGACGGCGACGAACGCACCGATCGCGGCGTCGTGGCGCGCGATCCGGTCGAGATAGAGCTCGCACGCGTGGCGCGGACACGCATCACCGCCTTCGAACGCCCGGGCCAGCGCGGCGACGCCGAGCGAGACGATCGGGTCGCCCGAGTGGACGAGCTCCGCGGTTTTCGGCGATTCGATCATTCGAGTCTGGCTTGCCCACAGCGCCCGGGCTTCCGGATGTTCCCTGCCGACACCGTTCCCGGTCGAGGCGCATCGGTCGCGTCCGGGATGCGGGCACGATCGGTCGCCGCCTACCAACCGCACGCGGCCGACCGAATAATCGCCGTTTTGTCGAGGGCACTTCATGAACCAGGACGTCATCGTTACCTGTGCGGTCACGGGCGCAGGGGATTCGACCGCACGCAGTCCGCACGTGCCGGTGACGGCGCGACAGATCGCGGACGCCTGCATCGAAGCCGCGAACGCGGGCGCGTCGATGGTCCACATCCACGTTCGCGATCCGTCGACCGGCAAGGCGGCACGGCGCGTCGAATACTACGAAGAGGTCGTCGGGCTGATTCGCGCGTCGTCGACCGACGTCGTGCTCAATCTCACTTGCGGGATGGGGGGCGACCTCTACCTCGATCCCGACGACCCGTCGCGGATGATCGAAGGCACCGATCTCGCGACGCCTTACGAGCGCATGGAGCACGTCGACCGCCTGCGTCCCGAGGTCTGCACGATCGACTGCGGCAGCATGAACTTCGGCGACCATGTCGTCATCAATCGCAGCGCCGACCTCGAGAAGATGGCCCGGTTCGCACTCGAGTGGAACGTGAAGCCCGAGCTCGAAGTGTTCGACATGGGGCAGCTCGGGATCGCGATGCGGATGGTGCGGAAGGGCTTGATCCAGGGCGCTCCGCTGTTCCAGTTCTGCCTCGGCATCGACGGCGGCGCCGCCGCGTCGGCGCAGTCGATCCTGGCCCTGAAGTCCATGCTGCCGGACAACGCGATCTGGGCGGCGTTCGGCATCTCGAACCACGAGATGCCGATGGTCGCGCAGACCGTCCTGCTCGGCGGCAACGTCCGCGTCGGGCTCGAGGACAACCTGTATCTCGAGCGCGGCGTCCTCGCGACCAACGGGCAGCTCGTCGAGAAGGCGATCCGCATCGTTCGCGACCTCGGTGCGCGTCCGCTGACGCCGGCGGAAACACGGACGAAGCTCGGTCTGCGCGCCCACGAGGCGGTGGCCGCATGAGCCAGGCGCTGAAAACCGCGGTCTCGCATCGGCTGAAGCCCATCCTCGCCACGCCCGAGTCGCTGGCCGGGTACGGCTACGTCATCGGCATTCCCGGCGGACGCAGTCGCGACAAGATCGATTTCTACGGACGCGAGGTACGCGTCTCGCAGCCCGCGAAGTTTTCCGGCAACGAGGACCTCTGCCTGAACCTCGTCAGCTTCCAGTCGCGTGCCTTGGACGTGCGATGGATGGAGTTCCATACCAAGCACACGCAGACCTTCATTCCGCTGTCCGGCAAGCCGTTCTACATGGTCATGGGCAAGCCGACGTGCCGGAGGCCCGACGGCACGTGGGACGAGAGCGCGCGCACGTTGCCCGACCCGGACGATGTGCAGGCCTTCTACTTCGACGGCTCGGGCGGCATCGTGATGGAAGTGGGCACGTGGCATGAAGTGCCGTTCCCGCTGGACGGGGAGACGCATTTCGTCTGCATCTGCACCAACGAGACCAACGACAATCTCGAGGCCCAGGGCGCCGACGGCGATTGCGAAGGCGGCGACCTCAGCAAGCGCAACATCGTCAAGCACTTCGGCTACACGTTCGCGATCGATGACGTGCGACCCGGCTGAACGCGTCGGCATCGAGCTGCATACCTGGTCGACGCCGAACGGACGCAAGGTATCGATCGCGCTCGAGGAACTCGGGCTCGCGTACACGGTGCATCCGATCGATCTGAAGGCCGGCGTGCAGAAGCAGCCGCCGCTCCTCGCGATCAGCCCGAACGGCCGCATCCCGGCGATCGTCGACCATGACAACGGCGCGTTCGCGGTGTTCGAGTCGGGTGCCATCCTGATCTACTTGGCCGAACGCAGCCGGGCGTTGCTGCCGTCCGAACCGAAGGCTCGCAGCGTGGCCCTGCAGTGGCTGATGTGGCAGATGAGCGGCCTCGGCCCGATGCAGGGACAGGCCAACGTCTTCCTTCGCTACTTCCCCGAGAAGATCCAGCCGGCGATCGACCGCTACCAGAACGAGACGCGTCGCCTGTACGGCGTGATGGATGCACGGCTCGCGACCAGCGCATGGCTCGCAGGCGACTACTCGATCGCGGACATCGCCTGCTATCCGTGGATCGCGCAGCACGAATGGTCGGGCATCGACCTCGCGCCCTTCCCTTCGCTCGTCCGCTGGTACGACACGATGGGCCGGCGCCCTGCGGTCCAGGCCGGCATGCTGGTCCCCGCTCCGACGCGGGACGCCGCTGCGGTCGTCGACACGGGTCGGCAACTGATCATGACCTGACCGGGTCATCCCGCCTGCATCGCTTCGCCGCTCGACAGGAGTTCCATGGCTGCGCCTTCGATCCGCTGGCCCCGCAACGAGCGGGTCGCTGTGTCGTTCGTCGTCAATGTCGAGGAAGGCTCGGAGCGCTCGATCGCTCGCGGCGACAAAGGCATGGAGGCGGTCGACGAGTTCGGCATGTTCGTCAAGGATCCGATCCGCAACCATGCCAATGAGAGCAACTACCGCTTCGGCATCGAGATCGGCGGGCCGCGCGTGCTTCGGCTGCTCGAACGGCACCGCACGGTCGCGACCTGGACCGTCTGCGGCATGTCGCTCGAACAGGCACCGATGCTGGGCCGCGCGATCACGGCCGGAGGGCACGAGGTCTGCAGCCACGGCTACCGCTGGCAGTTCCAGTACCGGATGGACGAAGACGCCGAGCGCGCGTTCATCCGGAAGGCAGTCGCCTCGATCGAGGCGACCAGCGGGCAACGGCCCGTCGGCTGGCTCAGTCGCTACCTGCCGAGCGACAACACGCGGCGCCTCCTGGCGGACGAAGGGTTCCTGTACCACATGGACGACTTCTCCGACGAGCGTCCGTTCTGGGACGCGCCGGCCGGCAAGCCGATTGTGGTCGTGCCCTACCAGCTCGACACGAACGACATGAAGATGTGGTCCGACTCGGGCTTCACGCCGCGGCACTGGCTCGACTACGTGATCGACAGCTTCGACCTGCTGTACGCGGAAGGCGACGCCCGTCCCGGCATGCTGTCGATCGGCCTGCACCTGCGAATCATCGGCCGCCCCGGTCGGGCGGCGGCGCTCGATCGGCTACTGGCTTACATCGCGGCGAGAGGCGACGTCTGGATCGCGTCGCGCAGCGAGATCGCGCGGCACTTCATGCGCGAACATCCGTTCGGTGCTCAGGCCGGCGGATCCTGAACCGGCGGTGCCGGATCGCGCAGACCCTCGACGTCCTCGGTGACGACCCGGAACAGGCGCCGGATGAACGCGTCCCGCCAGGCTTCG
>CAXTPX010000303.1:0-4799 GCA_964246005.1 uncultured Burkholderiaceae bacterium
GGCGCCGAGGCCGATCGCGAGCGCGAGGCCGGCATGCGCGAAGATCGGCACGAAGACGAGGTTCATCAATTGCGTGCCGATCAGCACGACGACGCCGATCTTGACCGGCGTGCGGATGTCCTGACGCGCGTAGAAGCCGGGCGCGAGGATCTTCACGAGGATGAGACCGATCAGTCCGACGCCGTAGGCCGTCACCGCGTGCTGCGTGGCCGTGACGTCGAGGGCCGTGAACTTGCCGTAGTGGAACAGCGTCGCGGTGAGCGGCTCGGCCAGCAGCCACAGCCCGAGCGACGAAGGCAGCGCCAGCAGGAAGGAGAGACGCATGCCCCAGTCCAGCAATGCCGAGACCTCCTCGGGACGACCTTCGGCGTTGGCGACCGACAGGCTTGGCAGCAGGACCGTGCCGAGCGCGACGCCGAGGAGCGCGGTCGGAAACTCCATCAGGCGGTCGGCGTACGTGATCCACGACACGCTGCCGCACGCGAGCCGCGACGCGATGTTGGTGTTGATGATCAGGCTGATCTGCGCGATCGAGACGGCGAAGGTCGCCGGCACCATCTGCTTCAGCACGCGCCGCACGCCGGGGTCGGCGAGCGCCGCGCGGACATCGAAGCGAATCCGCGGCAGCATCCCGACGCGGACCAGCGCGGGAACCTGGAACGCGAGCTGCGCGATGCCGCCGACGACCACCGCGATCGCGAGCGCCAGCACCGGCGGATCGACATGCGGCGCGATGAACAGCGAAGCGCCGATGAACGAAAGGTTCAGCAACACCGGCGTGAACGCCGGGACGGCGAAACGCCGCCACGTGTTGAGGATGGCCGATGCGCCGGCCACGAGGCCGATCAGCGCGATGTAAGGAAACATGATCCGCGTCAGCAGTACCGCCAGGTCGAAACCGTCGTCGACGACGCCGCTCGCGGTCGGCAGCCCGCAACGGTCGGCCTTCAGCCCGCCGGCGAGCAGCCAGACCACGACGGGCGTGCCGACGATGCCGACCACCGTGACGGCGATCAGCGACCAGGTCAGCACGGTCGCGACGTGATCGACCAGCGCGCGCGTCTCCTCTTCGGAGCGCTGCGCCTTGAACTCGCCGAGGATCGGCACGAAGGCCTGCGAGAACGCGCCCTCGGCAAAGAGGCGGCGCAGCAGATTGGGAATGCGGAACGCGACGAAGAACGCGTCGGTGGCCAGGCTCGCGCCGAAGATGCGGGCCATCAGGTTCTCGCGAACCAGCCCGGTCACGCGCGAAACCATCGTCATCCCGCTGACGGTGGCCAGCACGCGAAACAGGTTCATCGCCGGAATTATAGGGATGCTGCAGTGAGCCACACCGGCATTCCAAGGATCCGCCCCGCGGCCCACGAGCGATGCTGCACACGAGCGCTTGCGGTTTCGGCGTGCCGCCGCTAGAATCGCGGGCTCGGTCGAATCCGGACTCCTCAATTTCGTTCGCCGGCGCTGCACTTCGCTTCACATCGACTTCAAGCGCCGCATCCAAAGTACATGGCCAATTCAGCACAAGCTAAGAAGCGCGCGCATCAGAGCGCACAGCAGAACCTGCACAACTCGAGCCTGCGCTCGGCGCTCCGCACCGCCATCAAGGCCGTGCGCAAGGCCATCGCCACCGGCGACGCCGCCGCAGCGAGCGAGCAGTACCGCAAGTCCACCGGCATCATCGACCGCATCGCAGACAAGAAGATCATTCACAAGAACAAGGCAGCGCGACACAAGAGCCGTCTTGCAGCAGCCGTGAAAGCGCTCGGCACCTGAGCCATCCCGCACGAGACAACTGCGGGGGATGGTCCCGGCAGAAGAAAGGCGCACATCGGTGCGCCTTTTTTTTCGGCACGGCAGGCGCTACGCGACGCAGGGGTCAACCAGCGGCAGGCGGGATCTCCGGGATGACCGGCGCGGCGACCAGCGTCGCGGCATCGATCGTGACGAGGTCGTTGTCGCGTGCGAAGCCGACGACGAAGTCCCAGGCGCGCGCTTCGAGGGTGCGAAGCCGCGGGTCGACGACGACGCAGCGCACGCCGCCGATCATCGTGGGTTGGACGTACGGCGAATAACCGTATACCGGGCCTCGGGTCGCAACGAAGCCGGGGCGGTACGCGGCCAGGACGCCGCAGAGACGCTCGGCCCAGTCGCTCGGGCGAAACGGCGCGCCGTTCTGCGTGATGCCCTGGATGATCAGTTCACCGGGCGTGGCGGGATCGGCCATGGACGATCGGCGATCGACAACGTCGACGGCGAGCTGGTTGGGGAGGCGGCGCCCGCAGGAAGCTGTCGGTAAGCGCGGGGGCGAGGATCGAAGGCGGGAGACGCGGCCGATTATAACGGCCACCAGACGCCCGACGGACGCGGCGAACAGGGTGGGTGGAGCGATGGATACGATGGCGACGGGACGAATGTCGACGGGACGATGGGGGCGGTTGCTCGCGCGCCTGCGGTCGGGCCTGCTCGCGCATCGCGACTTCCGGCTGATGTGGCTCTCGTCGACGGCAACCAGCTTCGGCGGCCAGATCACGATGCTCGCGCTGCCGCTGACGGCCGTCGTCCTCCTCGACGCGACGCCGCGGCAGATGGGCCTCCTGGTCGGCCTCGAGGCGCTGCCCTTCACGCTGTTCTCGCTGCACGCGGGCGTGCTGATCGACCGCGTGCGCAAGCTGCCGATCATCCTGATCTGCGAGGCGACGATCTGCCTGGCGCTGGTGACGGTGCCGGTCGCTGCGCTGCTCGACCGGCTGTCGATGTCGCTGCTCTACGTCGTCGGCTTCGTGCTCGGGACCGTGTTCGTCTTCATCGGCAGCGCCTTTCAGGTCTACCTGACGCAGATCGCGGGCCGCGAACGGCTGATCGCCGCCAACAGCCTCTTCATCGGCGCGGAGTCGACGGCGCGGCTCACCGGTCCCGGCCTCGCCGGCCTGTTGATCCAGTGGCTGAGCGCCCCGCTGGCGATCTTCTTCGACTGCATGACGTTCGTGGCGTCGCTGCTGCTGCTCACGCGCATCCGCCACGTCGAAAAACGCCCGCAACGGCAGAAGGACTCGAGCGTCTGGCGCGAGATCCGGGAAGGCCTGGCACTGGTGCTCGGTCACCCCATCCTGCGGCCGCTGACGCTGGTGTCGACCTGCTGGTTCGTCGTGTTCCAGGGGTGGATCGCCCTGCAGACGCTGTATGCGACGCGCGAGCTCGGCCTGTCGGCGGCCGAACTCGGGGTTGCGCACATGGTCGGCGGCGCCGGCGCGCTGCTGTCGTCGTTCACCGCCCGCCACGTGACGCGCCGGCTCGGCACGGGCGTCCCGATCCTGCTCGGCGTCGGCTGCTCGTCGCTCGCGTGGTGGATGCTCGCGCTGATGCCGCACACCGATCACGCGCTGATCTCGCTCGGGGCATCGCTGTTCGTGTTCGACTTCGGGATCATGCTGTACTGGATCAACTACGCGAGCCTGCGCCAGGCCGTCACGCCCGATGCGCTGCTCGGTCGCATGACCTCGACGATGCGCTTCTTCACGGTGGCGGCAGCGCCGCTCGGCGCGCTCGCGGCCGGCCATGCGGCCGAGGTGTTCGGGTTGCGCGAGACGTTCGCCGGAATGGGCGCGCTGGTCTTCGGGATGGTCGCCGTGCTGTATCTGAAGACCGACCTGCGGCACGTGCCGGACGTCTCGCTGATGGAGGCCGCAACCCTTGAACGCCGCGCTGAAAGCGCGTCCGGAAGTCGCCCGAAGCCGGATGCCGAACGGGATGCCAAGCCGTCGGCCAGAGCCTCGACGAATCTCGTCAGTCCCGATCAAATCGCTTAACATGGCCCACCGTTTTTCGCTCGGAAACACGACCGCATGAAGCCGATCTCCAACGTTTTCCCGTCCGCCGTGCCACCGACGTCGTCGACTTCGACTTCGGGTTCGCACGTGATGAACACGTACGCCAACCTGCCGCTGTTCCTCGCGCGCGGCGAAGGCGTTTGGCTGTGGGACGAGGACGGTCGCAAATATCTGGATGGCCTGTCGGGCATCGCGGTCAACACGCTCGGTCACAACCATCCACGGCTCGTGGCGGCCATCGCCGACCAGGCATCGAAGCTGATCCATTCGTCCAACGTCTACAAGGTCCGGCTGCAGGAAACGCTCGCCGACAAGCTCGCGGCGCTGTCGGGCATGGACAAGGTCTTCTTCTGCAATTCGGGGCTCGAGGCGAACGAGGCCGCGCTGAAGATCGCGCGCAAGTACGGCCACGATCGCGGCATCACGAACCCCGAGATCGTCGTCTACGACAACGCGTTCCACGGCCGCTCGATCGCGACGCTGTCGGCGACCGGCAACGCGAAGGTCCAGAAGGGCTTCGAGCCGCTGGTCCCGGGTTTCGTGCGCGTGCCGATGAACGACATGGGCGCGATCGAGCGGGTCGCGGCCGATCATCCGAACGTCGTCGCGGTCTTCATCGAGGCCATCCAGGGCGAGGGGGGCATCGCGCCTGCCCGTATCGAGTACCTGAAGGCGCTCCGCGCGATCTGCGACCAGCAGGGCTGGCTGCTGATGATCGACGAAGTCCAGTGCGGCGTCGGTCGCACCGGCAAGTGGTTCGCGCACCAGTGGGCCGGCATCCTGCCCGACGTGATGCCGCTCGCGAAGGGTCTCGCGGGCGGCGTGCCGATCGGCGCGGTCGTCGCGCGCGGCGAGGCCGCGAAGGTGTTCGGCCCCGGCAATCACGGGACCACCTTCGGCGGCAATCCGCTCGCATGTCGTGCGGCGCTCGAGACCATCGCGGTGATCGAAGAAGAGGGGCTCCTTGCCAAC
>CAXTPX010000304.1:0-4794 GCA_964246005.1 uncultured Burkholderiaceae bacterium
CGGCGGCGCGGCTGGTCCGTGCGCTCGGGCCGGCGCTGACCAACGCCGACAAGACATTGTTCGTCGTTGACGCGGCCTACACGATGGCCGCGCCCACGCGGAAGGCCGTACCGTCGACCTGTCCGACCGGGGGTGCGGCGTCCGTCCTTTCGCTGATCCCCGTGACGGTCGCGGCGGGCGTTTCGGGCCAGAACATCGTCGCCCTGCAGTCCGCGGCCGGGGCCGACCAGGGGCTCGACGTGCCGGGCGCCGGCGGGGTGCTGACCCAGGCGTTGACCGACTGCGTCCTCGGCGATGCGGTCGACCTCGACGGGTCGGCATCGATCTCGATCGCCGAACTCGCGACCTGCATCAACGGGCGCGGTCGCAATGGTCCGCTGGTCGCGGTGACCGGCAATTCAGCCTGGAGCCCGATCGTCGGGGTCTCGTCGACGAAGGTCGTGCCGGGCCCGACATCGCCCCGCGCTGCGATCGACGATGTGCTGGCGCAGCGCAGCGGCCGCATCGACGTGACGCTGACCGCGATGCCGTCGACGCTGCTCATCGGCCGCGACCTCCTCCAACTCACGCTGTCTTCCTCGCAGGCCGGCTTCGTCTACCTCGTGCTGCTCGGCTCCGATGTAAAGAGTTTTTACTTGCTGTTCCCGAACGACCTGGACCGCGACAACCGCATCGCGGCCGGCGAGACGTTGCGACTGCCGCGACCTGGCTGGCAGGTGCAGGGTCAGGGCCCCGCGGGCAGCGACACGATCCTCGCGATCGTTGCCGAGTCGGAGCGCGACCTCGCGCCGTTCGCTGCGAAGAAGGAAGGGCCGTTCGGCAGCGCGCTCACCAATGGTGAAGGACGCGCGCAGCTGCAATGGCTGCTCGGTCGGTCGAGCCGGGCCGGCGCGAACGATTGCATCGGCAGCGGTGCGCGACGCAACCTGGCGGCCGTGCGGGTCTGCTCGGACGCGTTCGGGGCGGCGGTCGTCGACGTCGTGGAAAAGTAGACCATCGCATGCCCCTTCGAAGTCTCGTTCGGTACTTCGGGCGTTCTCCGGATGCGTCGCTGCTCCGCGCGAACCCGGCATCGATGCGGCGACTGCAATGGCAGGTCTTCGTGGCCATCACGTTCGGCTACGGCTTCTTCTACGTCTGCCGCCTCAGCCTGAACGTGATCAAGAAGCCGCTGATCGACGACGGCGTCTTCGAGCCCGCACAGCTCGGCATGATCGGCTCGGCCCTGTTCGTCGCGTACGCCGCGGGGCGTCTCGTGAACGGCGTGCTGGTCGACCACGCGAACGTGAAGCGCTTCATGGCGTTCGGCCTCTTCGGCTCCGCGCTGATCAACCTGACGCTCGGCAGCCTCCCGTCCTTCTGGGTCTTCGTCGTCCTGTGGGGTGCGAACGGCTGGTTCCAGTCGACCGGGGCACCGGCGTCGGTCGTGGCGATCGCGCGCTGGTTCGCGTCGAAGGGTCGCGGCACGGTGTACGGGGTCTGGAGCACCAGCCATAACATCGGCGAAGCGTTCACGTGGCTTGTCACAGGGGCGATCGTCACCGGGCTCGGTGCGGCCTGGGGCATGCGCGTCGCGGGGATCGTCGGGCTGGTCGCGAGCGCGATGATCCTGCTGACGTTGCACGAGCGTCCCGAGGTGCACGGCCTGCCCGCGCCGCTCGACGATGCCGATCGCGCGGATGCCGGGTCGACGACCACGCCGGTCTCGACGCTGCAGTGGGGCGTGGCGCGCGATCCCCGCATCTGGCTGCTGGCCGCGGCCAGCGGCCTGTTCTACGTCACGCGCTATGCGATCAACAGCTGGGGCATCCTCTTCATGCAGGAGGCGAAGGGCTACAGTGCACTGCAGGCCGCTTCGATCCTGTCGGTCAGCGCCATCGCGGGAATCGCCGGCACGTTCTTCTCCGGGATCGTGTCGGACCGTCTCTTCGGCGGCAACCGGCACCTGCCTGCGCTGCTGGCAGGGCTTCTCTTCATCGCGTCCACGTCGGCGTTCGTGCTCGGGCCGGCCGATGCGCGGTTCGATACCGCGACGATGGTGCTGTTCGGCATCACGATGGGCGCGTTGCTGGCCTACCTCGGCGGCATGATGGCGCTCGACCTCGTCGACAAGTCGGCCGTCGGGACCGCAACGGCGATCGTCGGCGTGGCGAGCTACCTCGGCGCAGCGGTACAGGACCTGTTGAGCGGCCACCTCATCCAGGCCGGGCACACGGTCCTGAACGGCCGTTCGCATTACGATTTCTCGATGGCGTGCTGGTTGTGGATCGGCTCGGCCGTGTTGTCCTGCGCGGTCGCGCAGATGGTCAGGCTGGTGCCGCGACGGGTGTGAGCGATCGGCGGCTCGCGCTCGTCTTCGCGGGAACGACGGGCAACGCCTCAGTGCGCCGCGACCTCACGTCGCGACAGCGTCAGGATCTGGTCGATCAATTCCCGCTTCATCGCGTCGGCGCTTTCGTTGTCGCCCTGGCAGGTACCGGCCGCATGGTGGCCGCCGCCGCCGTGGCTGAGCATCAGCATGCCGATGTCGACCCGGTTGCCGCGATCGAAGATCGACTTGCCGACCGTGTAGACCGTGTTCTGCTTCTCGCGACCCCACATGACGTGCAGGCTGATGTCGCACTGCGGATACATCGCGTACACGACGAAGCGGTTGCCCGCGTGGATCAGGGTCTCGTCGCGCAGGTCGAGCACGACCAGCTTGTCGTGCACGCGGGCGACCCGCTCGATCTGCCCGCGGAACAGCTCGTGCTGCGCGAAGAACAGGTCGACGCGTTCCTTCACGTCGGGCAACGCGAGGATGTTCTCGATGGACAGGTCACGGCAGCAATCGATCAGCATCATCATCAGTTGGTAGTTGCTGACGCGGAACTCGCGGAAGCGGCCGAGCCCGGTGCGTGCGTCCATGAGGAACGACAACAGCTCCCAGCCCTTCGGCTGCAGGACGTCTTCCGCCGAGAAGCCGGCCGAGTCGGCCTTGTCCACCGCTTCCATCATCTCGGTGCTGACTCGCGGGAAGCGGGCGGCGCCACCGTAGTAGTCGTACACCACCCGCGCCGCCGACTTCGCATCGGCCTGCAGGATGTAGTTGGGCGTCGGCCTGCCGCTGTTGCGGACCGCTTCGCTCGCGTGATGGTCGAAGCAGAGCCCGCAGCCAGGCACGTACGGCAGGTTCGTGATGATGTCGTTCCCGGTGACGGCGACCTTGCCGTCCTGCACGTCCTTCGGGTGGGCGAAGACGATGTCGCCCAACATGCCCATTTCCTTGAACAGCACGGCGCACACGAGGCCGTCCATGTCGCTGCGGGTGAGGAGTCGGTACTTGTTCGATTCGGTCGTCATGCAGTTCTCCGTTGGCGTGGGCGGTCCTCGGAAGTGCTATCGACCGGTGTGCTGCGACCTTGAGGGGCGTCGTCAGCGAAAGACGCCGAAGAGGAACAGCAACAGCACGGTCAGCAGCAGCGACACGACGATCGAGCCGAGGCAGCCGAGACGATTGGAGAAGAAGAGGAACACGGGTCGCTCGCAGTTGAATGATCGCAATGGGTCGTCAGGTCGGTGCGAAGGACTCGGCAAGCGCCGCGAGGCCCGCTCCCGCGAGCCGTGGCACCGGCGGCAGACCCGCGACGCCGTCTGCGAGCCGGCTCGTCAGCTCGTGCAGCAGCAACGCTTCCGACCGTCCCGACAACAGCGGTTCGACGCCGCGCAGCATCGTGAAGCTCATCCCCGCATTGATGCCGGGCGACGCCGACGACGCCGGCAGCCGCGCGAGCGCGTCGCCGGTCGCGCCGAGCACGTGCATCAGCGTGATCGCTCCGTTCATCAGCGCCTCGTGCCCTGCCGCGTCGCGGTCGCCGTCGTCGCTGCGGCCGAAGCACTGGACCAGGAGCCGCAGCAGCAGACCGTAGCTCGCACACGCGAAATCGAGCACGCGCGCGGCGTCCGGCTCGTCGACGAAGACCCGTCCCTCGGGATGCGGCGGCCGCCGCAGCACCGGGTTGTCGGCGGCCGGCCAAGCAGGCTCGAACGAGGCGTCGGCGGCGCGTAACGCGTCGAACTCCTCGCGGATCGCGATGAAGCTGCGGTAGTGCGACTCCTCGCGGTCGTCCTGCGAGCCTTCACCCTGGTCGATCACCGTATCGATCGCCGCGCCGGCCGACGCGACGCTGTCGATCAGCGTCACGCCGGGCAGGTCCATGATCGCGGGTCCGATCTGCGCGCTCGGCGGCCCGATGAACAACGCCGCAGGTCCGATCCGTTCGGCCAGGTCCTCGATGTTCGTGCGGATCGATGCGTAGAGGTGGCCGATCGTCGTGTAGTCCTGGGCGCTCGGCATGAGCCCGACGAGGAGCGGCTCGCGGGAGTACGCCTCCTGTTCGAAGGCCGTGCTGTCGTCGCCTTCGACGCCCTGCGGACGCTCGAGGAAGATGAAGTGCTCGATCGTCTCGCGCGAGAAGCCGGCGAGGCGCACCACCACGCCCGACGGGAAATAGCCGGGCGAGATCGGGAAGTTCGGCCGACCGAAGTGGGGTCGGCCACCGCACGCGACGGTCAGGTTCGCGACGATCAGCAGATGGCCCATCTCCTCGACCGCGACGTTCATGATCGCCGAGCGCCAGCGTGCGACCGCCTTCGACTGCGGTTCGTCGAGGCCGGGCTCGCCAGGCCGCTTCAGGCTGAATGCCGCGTACAGGTAGCAGCACATCAGCGTGTGCTCGATTTCGGCTGCTTCCGCGAGCAGGTACAGCAGCTGCTCGCGCGAGCCGGTGATGACGGGTGGTTCGTCGGACGATA
>CAXTPX010000305.1:0-4788 GCA_964246005.1 uncultured Burkholderiaceae bacterium
TCTCGAGCACGTCGTCTTCGAAAAGCGTGTCGTCGTTCAGCAGCCACACGTAATCGAGGCCGCGCTGCATCGCTTCGACGAGGCCACTGTTCACGCCGCCGACGAAGCCCCGATTGGTCGCATGCTCGACCATGACGACCTCGGGATGCGCCTGCCTGATGCACGCGACGGACTGGTCCCTCGATGCGTTGTCGACGACGATCACGGTGACCACGGCACCGGTGAGTCGCTTGACGCGCGCGATGCATTCCAGCACGCGATCGCAACGGTTCCAGCTGAGCAGCACGACGCCAACCGACTTCAACGGAGCCTCATGGCGCGTGACCGCGCAACCGTGCGATCACCAACTCGCGAGGACGGCTGCGTCGACTCTTCAACCGACGCTCGATTCAGGCCGTCATCAGGCTCTTGGAAGGCATCTGCTCCGGCGTTTCGGCCAGCGTCGGCGCATGCCACTGCCCATCGAGTGCGAAGAAGCCGTGCGGGCTGGTCGGTGGTTCGCTCTTGCTGTTCAGGGTCGTGACCTGGAAATGGACCATGTTCTCGCCGTAGAACAGCTGCGTCGTTCCGTTGTTCTGCGAGATCGCCAGTCTCAGCGAGTAGACGCCCGGGACGAGCGGCGGACGCTTGAACACGCAGCGAATCTCGTACTCGCCGGCCGTCAGCAGCGGAATCGCCTGCTGTCGATCGCTGTCGTGCGTCGCGAGATAGAGCATGTCGGACGTATGCACGCCGACTTCGAAAGCGACATTGCGAAGATCGGTTCGCGCCTTGAACCGCAAGCGGACCACGATGTCCTTCATGTACGGAACGACTTCGACCGCATGCGCCTGTTCGTCGATCAACTCGATGGCGATCAGGTTGAGGTCTGCAATGGCATTCGGCGTCGGGTTCGCGATCTGCTGCGCACCGCGCACGGCGACGGCATCCGCCTTCATCTTGGCATTGGTCCTGTCGTAGAACTGTCGACAGACGTCCTGGGCTTCGCCGTCCGCGACGATCTGCCCGTGGTCGAGGAGGATCGTTCGCGTGCAGAGCCGTTCGACCTGGCGGATGTTGTGGCTCACCAGGAGAATGGTCTTGCCCTGGTTCTTGATGATGTCTTCCATCCGATCGAAGCATTTGCGCTGGAACGCGACGTCACCGACGGCGAGCACTTCGTCGACGATCAGGATGTCCGCGTCGACCACCGTCGCGATGCTGAAGCCGAGTCGCACCGCCATGCCGGAGCTGTAGCGCTTGATCGGCGTATCGATGAATTCCTCGAGTTCGGCGAAGGCGACGATGTCGTCCATCTTTCGCTTGATCTCCTTGACGCTCATGCCGAGGATGACACCGTTCAGGTAGACGTTCTCCCGGCCGGTCAGATCCTGGATGAGGCCGGCGCCGACCTCGATCAGCGGCGCGATGCGACCTTTGGCGCGCATCGCGCCGAACGTGGGGGTGGTGATCCCCGCGAGGACCTTCAAGAGCGTGCTCTTGCCCGCGCCGTTCGTGCCGATGATGCCGAGGACCTCGCCTTCCTCGACCGAGAAGGTGATGTCGTCGAGCGCGTTGAACTTGGACTTCGATTGCGTCGTGTCGTCGCCCTTGCCGAACAGGTTGCGCAACGAGTTCCGCAGGCTGTGGACCTGGCCGAGCCGGTACCGCTTGACCACATGGTCGACTTCGATGATTGCCATTCGATTCTCTCGACTAAACCACGTCCGCGAAATACTGCTCGGCTCGCTTGAAGATCGCGAAGCTGATCGGCAACAGGACCAGCACGACGATCAGGCCGGGCCAGATGACCTCGAAGTCCGGTGCCTGGTCGAACAGTACGGTCCGCTGGAATCCGTCGACGATCCCGGCCAGGGGATTCATCCGATACACGTCGTAGACCAGGGGCGACCAGACGCCGGCGACGTGCTCTTCCAGCAGTTTCTGCTTGACCAGCGACATCGGGTAGATCACCGGCGACGCGTACATCAACAACTGCAGCACGATCGGCAGCATGTTCCCGACGTCCCGGTAGAAGACGTTGGCCGCCGCGCCGATGAAGGCGACGGCCAGCGATGCCATCACGGTGTACAGCAGCAGCAGCGGCACCCAGACGATCGTTGCCGCCGGCATGACACCGAAGTAGATCATCAGGCACGCGAGGATGAAGGCGTTGATGACGAACTCGACGATCTTCGTGACGACGCCCGCGAGCGGAAACACCTCGCGCGGCAGATAGATCTTCCGGATCAGCGGCGCGCTCGACACGACGCTGTTGACGCCTTCCGAGATCGACTCCTGGAAGAAGATCCACGGCAGCAGCGCCGTGAAGGCGAGCACCGGATAGGGCACGACGCTGTTGTTGATCGCGATGAAGCCGTTCAGCAACGTGAACACCAGCATCAGGGTCATCGGCTTCAGGATCGCCCACACCAGCCCGAGATACGACTGCTTGTAGCGGACGATGATCTGCTTCCAGGCCATGATGCCCAGGAGTTCACGATAGGTAACGAGGGTTCTTGCGATCTGCAGCATGGCACTTCTGGCGGATGGATTCGCTTGGTCTAAGCAGCAAGCGTGCCGACGATGGTAGCGCGGGCGCCTTGCCACGGTCGTTGCGGTGAGCGCGGTGTGGGGCGGTCCCGTAGCCGACGCAAAGGGGCATTACCGGACAAAATAGGTCACCTGTCGAGCCCATGCTTCATGGCAACAGGCTTTCGGCTCTCGGCGGCTTCTTCAGCCCGAGGCTGATGGCGACGGCACGCAACAGGTTGCGCGGCTCCACGCGACCGCCGTCGGGCAGATAGGGCGCAGCGTGTCGACGCGCCTTCAGATAATTGGCCAGGCCGTTGCAGCTCGACGAATACATCAACGCCGACGTCGCCCGGACGGCCGCGTCCCGGACCACCTCCCTCTGCGTTGCCGACAACGCGAACTCCGACGAGCGGTCGATCTTCGTGAGCAACGTCACGAGGTCTTCGTGCAGACGCGCGGCGTTGTAGTGATGGGTCGTGTTGTGTTCGTGACGGCGCGTCCTGGAGATCTGTTCTTCGGTGAACACGAAGCGGCCACGCCGGCTCATCTGCAGGAAGAAGTAGCGGTCCTCGCCCGATCGCAACCCGAGGTCGAAGCGTGGCGCCGGCTCTCCGCTCATGCGGAACGCGCTCGCGGAGACGGGAATGAAGAGTCCCGGGAGCAGCTCGTCGAAGACCTTGTCGGACAGGATGTGGAAACCGGGCGCGGGACTGTGCTCGCTGAGCTTCAGGGCGGTCGTTCGGGCGAGGAGGTCCGTGCGACTGCGCGCGTCGCCGAAGAAACGCGAATCGCCTGCGGCCACGACCGCGTCGGGGCAGAAGGCGATGGCCGCGCGCAACTGTTCCAGGTGCGTGGGCAGCCACAGGTCGTCCGCGTCCAGCAACGCGATCCAGTCGGTCTTCCCCGCTGCAATTCCAGCATTGCGGGTCGCGGAGATGCCCTGGTTGACCTGTCGCAGGACGACCCCCGGCAACGCGTGATCGGCCAGCAGGCGGGTCGCGCGTTCGAAGGTCCCGTCGGTGGAACCGTCGTCGACGACCACCACCCACGCCGGCTGGACGGTCTGGCGGGCGACGCTCTCGAGTGCTTCGGTCAGGAACGGGCCGGGGTTGTACGCCGGAATGACGACGGTGAAGGCGGCAGGTGCGACGTCCGACATGGGGTTGTGCTGGTTCGTGACGTGCCGACGGGATCGGCCCGGACTCGAGCGCTCGCCCCGGGACGCGCCCGGGCCGGCAAGGCGCGAAGAATACTGGAGCAGAGGGGCCGACGCTTTCGATCGCTGGCGCGACAGGTCCGCCAGGAAAGTCGACGCGTCGACCGGATACTTGAGCTTCGACGCCGGCTCGCCTCGTCGAAGCGGCGTGCGGCGGCCTGTTGCAGGGACGGTAGACTGCCGACCGTCCGTCTCACGTCGGGTCGTCATGCGCCCGCTCCCGGGCATCGTCGTGACGCATCGCACGACCGCGTATCGACGGATCTCCGCATCGGAACCGGCACATGTCGCTCGCAGTCGTCATTCCCTTCTTTCAGCGGACCGAAGGCCTGCTGGCTCGCGCGATCCGCTCCGTGATCGATCAGCGGGACACGAAGGATCTCCGGATCGTCGTGGTGGACGACGCGTCGCCGGTCTCGCCGCGGGCCGAGATCGCGACGCTCGGCAACGACGCGGACCGCGTCCGCATCGACGTCGTCCGGCAGCCCAATGCGGGACCGGCCGCGGCGCGCAATCGCGGCCTCGACAGCCTCGACCCGACCGTCGATCGCGTCGCCTTCCTCGATTCGGACGACGTCTGGACCGGGAGTCACCTCGCCAATGCGGTCAGGGCGCTCGAGGCCGGCTACGACTTCTATTTCTCGGACCTGTATCAGCCGGGGCAGACCGTCAGCGGCTTCGCACGGGCGGGACGACTCGACGGCGTGCGGCACCGGACGATCGCGGGCAGCGAGACCCTGTTCGCGTACGAGGGCGACATGTTCGACCAGATCATCGGCGGCAACGTCATCGGCACGTCCACCGTGGTGTATGCCTTCGATCGATTCGGACGGCAGCGCTTCGACGAGGCCTTCTACAGCGCCGGGGAGGACTACCTGTTCTGGATCGCGATGGCCCGCGCCGGCGCGCGCTTCTGCTTCTCGTCCGAGGTCGAGGTGCATTACGGCTACGGCGTGAATGTCTACGCGGGTTCGGGCTGGGGTACCGACGGCTATCTGCTGCGAATCCAGAACGAGATGCGCTATCGCAAGCGCCTGCTGGACTTCCCCCTCAGCGCC
>CAXTPX010000306.1:0-4782 GCA_964246005.1 uncultured Burkholderiaceae bacterium
GTGAGATAGCGCGGATGGACCACGTCGAGGCCGAAGCGCGTCTCCCGCGCCCGCACCTTCGAGAACGTCGCGAAGCGACCGAAGCGCGGGTGGCGTGACGGGAACCAAGGGATCGGCGCGACCACGCGCGCCTCGACGCGTCCGCCGTCGACGAGATGCCGCAGTCGGTTCTCGACGAACACGCCGTGCGACGGCATCTGCGCGTTCGGATACAGCGACGAGAAGGTCAGCAGCCTGATCACGCCGTCCCCGTTCGCTCGACTTCGGTCGGCAGTGACGACAGATGTTCGGCTTCGCCGGATGGAACGACAACGACCGGACGCGCCGTCGCGCCGAGCAGTTCGTCGAACAAGGCGACGACCCGCTCCGCATTGCGCGTCCACGTCAGGCCGCGTTCCGCGATCGACAGGCGCGCGCCGCGGGCCAGGCGCTCGCGCAGCACGGCATCGCCGGTAAGGCGATCGATCGCATCGGTCAGGCCGTCGGGATCGTTCACGTCGAACAGCAGCGCGTTGACGCCGTCGTCGAGCACCTCGCGGATGTTCGCTTGATCGGGCGCCACGATCGCGCGGCCGAGCGCGAGATACTCGAACAGCTTCAATGGCGACGCGTACGACACCACGGCCGGCTGCAACGCGATGTCGAACGTGGCGACGTAGCTCGGGATCGCGTCGCGCGGCACGATGCCGGTGAAGACCACGTGCGACGCGATGCCGAGCGCTGCGGCCTGCGCCTCGAGCGCGGGACGCGCCGGCCCGTCGCCGATCACGAACAGCACGCGCGGATGATCGGCGCCGTCCTTCGCGATCGCGTCGATCACGCGGTCGAGGCCGTGCCAGTCGCGCACGAAGCCGGTGAAACCGAGCACGATGCGACCGTCGAGCTGCCAGCGCTTGCGGATCGAATCGCTGTCGAACGGTCCCGCGAAGTGCTCGAGGTTGATGCCGTTCGGGATCACCTCGAGTCGGCGGCTCGGGCCCACGGCGTCACGGACCATCGAGCCGAGCACGCGCGTGACCGGCAGCAGCACGTCGGCGCCGCGCCAGGCGGCGAGCTCGCTCGAACGCGCGAGCCGGTCGAGCGCGATGCCGTCGAACTTCTTGCGCTCGTCGTAGATCGGCGCGTTGATCTCGAGCAGCATCGGCAGTCCGAAGCGTCGTCGCGCGCGGACGCCCGCGGTTGAGTACAGGTTGTAGCGCTCGTACAGCGCGTCGGGTCGGAACTCGACGATCGCCCTCGCGAGGCGTCGATAGGCGAGGAACCCGTAAGCCCATTCGGCGAGTTCGTAGAGCGCGAGCGGCATGCGCTTCTTCATCCACGCGACCGCCCCCGCATCGGCGCCGAACTCCGCGCTGCTCATCGCGTCGGGCCCGACGACCAGCACGTCGTGGCCGAGGCCGCGCAACGCGTTCACCAGTTCCTCGATGTGAACGTACTGCCCGTCCTTGGACCGGATGCGATGGTGGTAAAGAATCTTCATCTGCGAGCGGCCGGGCCGCTTGCGTCGCCGGTGACGGCTACGCGGCCTTCATCGTGAGGGGCGCCGCGGCGCTTGCAGCGAGCGATACGCTTTCGCCCGCACCGCTGCCCTCGACCACGTTCTTCAGGAACGCGTCGTACATCAGGATCGTCCAGATCGGCGTGCTGTGGTCGCGCGCGCCGGACTGATGCTGCAGGACGATGCGCTTCAGCGCGTCGCGATCGAACCAGCCGGTGTCCGCGAGGCGCGGGCCGAGCAGCGCCGACTGCACACGTGCGGCGAGCGGTCCGCGGAACCATTGCGCGAGCGGGATCGAGAAACCCATCTTCGGCCGATACATGATCTCGTTCGGCAGGTACGGCTCCATCGCTTTCTTCAGCAGATACTTCTGCTCGCCGTTGCGGATCTTGATCGACGACGGCAACGTGGCCATCCACTCGACCAGCGGATGGTCCATCAGCGGCTCGCGCACCTCGAGCGAGTGCGCCATCGCGGCGCGGTCGACCTTCGTGTTGATGTCGCCGACGAGATAGGTCTTGAGGTCGATGTACTGGATCTGCGCGAGCGCGTCGTCGGTCGGCGCGCGTTCTGCATGGCGCCGCATCACCTCGATCGCGTTGTAGCCCGCGAGCTCGCGCTTGAACGCGTTGCTGTAGAGCTGCTGGCGCAGCGGCGAGCGGATCAACGACATCGTGTGGAAGTAGGCCTCGACCGAATCGCGACCGAGCGCCTCGAACGTCGACTTGGCGCGGAACACGCGCGGCGCCCAGTCGGCCTTCGGATACGCGCGGCCGAGCGTGCCGAACACCGGACGGCGCATGCCGAGCGGGAACGTCGCGCGCATCTTCTCTTCGAGCAGATGGAACCGATAGCGCCGGTAGCCACCGAAGGTCTCGTCGCCGCCGTCGCCCGACAGCGCGACCGTGACGTTCTTCCGCGCGAGCTGGCAGACGCGATAGGTCGGGATCGCGGAACTGTCGGCGTACGGCTCGTCGTAGAGGCGCGCGAGCGTGTCGATCAGGTCGAAGTCGTCGCTCTCGACGACTTCCCGGCGATGCGTCGTGCGGTAGCGGTCGGCGACCTGTTGCGCATACTCGGTCTCGTCGAACTTCGCTTCGGAAAAGCCGATCGAACAGGTGTTGACCGGGCCCGACGACAGGCCCGCCATCATCGCGACGACCGCACTCGAGTCGACGCCGCCCGACAGGAACGCGCCGAGCGGCACGTCGGAGATCATCCGCAGCCTGACCGACTCGCGCAGCCGCACGACGAGCTCCTCGCACGCCGCGCGGTCGTCGATCGACGAGCCGTTCACGTCGAAGCGCACGTCCCAGTACTCACGCGACGCGGGGATCGTCTGGCCTCGACGGATCGCGAGCGTGTGCGCGGGCGGCAGCTTGAAGACGTCCTTGAACACGGTGCGCGGCTCGGGCACGTAGCCGAGCGCGAAATACTCCTCGACCGTCTGCGGCTCGATCGTGCGGACCAGTTGCGGATGCGCGAGCAGCGCCTTCAGCTCGGAGCCGAACAGCAGCATGCCGTCCGGCAGGATCGTGTAGTACATCGGCTTCACGCCGAGTCGATCGCGCGCGAGGAACAGCGTCTCGCGGTTGCGGTCCCACAGGCCGAACGCGAACATGCCGCGAAAGCGCGTCACGCATGCCTCGCCCCACTCTTCCCAGGCATGGACGATGACTTCGGTGTCGCTCCGTGTACGGAAGTGATGGCCGCGTGCCGACAGCTCGGTGACCAGATCCTGATAGTTGTAGATCTCGCCGTTGAACACGACGGCCACCGTGTGGTCCTCGTTGTAGAGCGGCTGATGGCCGGTCGACAGGTCGATGATCGACAGCCGTCGATGGCCGAGACCGACGCCGGCCTCGAAGTGAAAGCCATCGTCGTCGGGGCCGCGATGCGCCACGGCATCGTTCATCGCGACCAGGACGCCGCGCGGGATGTCCCGGCGGGACCGCGTGTCGAAGATTCCGGTGATTCCGCACATACGTGTTCTCGGTCTGGATCGGTGAGGTCAGCGACGCACCGCGTCGAGCGCGGGCGTGGGTCCATGACGCAACGACGGCTCCCGCGTGTGCAACAGCGAGTCGTACAGTTCTGCGTAGCGCGCCACCATCGTGTCGATCGAGAAGCGCTGCACCGCCCGCTCGCGTGCCGCGCGGCCGTGGCTCTCGGTGCGCGTCGGGCTCGTCGCGTAGCCGCGCAAGGCGGTCGCCATCGCGACCGCGTCGTTGTTCGGAACCAGCGTCCCGGTCGCGCCGTCGTCGATCAGGTCCGGATTGCCGCCGACTCGCGTGGCCACGACCGGAAGCCCGCAGGCCATCGCCTCGAGGATCGTGTTCGAGATGCCTTCGGCGAGCGACGGCAGCACGAACAGGTCGAGGTCGGCCATCAGCGCCGGCACGTCGTCGCGCGTACCCGGCATCCACGTGCGTTCGGCGATGCCGGCCTCGCGGACCTGCGCCTCCAGCGCGGCACGGTCCGGGCCGTTGCCGGCGATCACGAGACGCAGGCGTTCGGCGCTCGCCGGCGCGAGCGTCGCGAGCATCGTGACGGTCCGTGCGAACGCGTCGACCAGGAGACGCTGATGCTTGACCGGTGACAGCCGACCGACGGTGCCGACGATGAAGAGGTCCGGCTCCGGAAAGCGTTCGGCGATCGGGCCGGTCCGCATGCGAGCGCCGCTCGAACGCGTCGGGACGAAGCGTTGCACGTCGACGCCGTTGCAGATCTGCGAGATCGCGGTCGTCGGCACGCCGATGCGGTCTTCGAGATAACGGCGGATCTCGGTCGAAAGCGCGACGTGGCGATGGATCAACGGTCGCAGCAAGCGCCGTTGCAGGTGATGGCTGCTGCGGCCGCCGGAAACGTCGGCGACTTCCCAGCCGTGCTCGCCGTGCAGGCGCGCCGGCACGCCGGCGAGCGCCGCGGGCAACTGCGCTTCGGACGCAGCGATGTTGCGGGTGTGCACGATCGCCAGACGCAGCTTGCGGAATAGTCGGTACAGGTCGCGATAGACGGCGAGACCATGTCCGGGCGGCTTGTGAAGCGAATGGAACGTGACGCCCTCACGCGTGACGCGGTGGCGAAAGTCGGTGACCTCGGTCAACGCGATGACCGCATGCTCGTAGTCGTCGACCGGCAGGCGGTTGACCAGATTCGCGACGCCGTTCTCGAGGCCACCCACGTCGAAGCGATAGACGACGTGTGCGATGAGGGAACGCCCGGGGCGCCCCGGAAGCTCGGCGCTCATCGGTGCGCCCCGACGCGGATCTCCGCGAGCTTCG
>CAXTPX010000307.1:0-4780 GCA_964246005.1 uncultured Burkholderiaceae bacterium
TCGCCCATGCCGGCTTCGTCGCGCACGGCGTCGAGAAGATCCGCCTGACCGGCGGAGAGCCGTTGCTGCGGAAGAACGTCGAACGCCTGATCGCGATGCTGGCCGAGATCGAGTTGCCGGCGACCGCCGAACGCCCGGCGGGCGCGCGGCTCGACCTGACGTTGACGACCAACGGATCGCTGCTGCGGCGCAAAGCTTCGGCGCTCCGCGCCGCGGGCCTGCAGCGCGTCACGGTCAGTCTCGACGCACTCGACGACGACCGCTTCCGCGCGATGAACGACGTCGATTTTCCGGTGGCGGACGTGCTCGACGGGATCGATGCGGCCGCCGACGCCGGCTTCGGTCCGGTCAAGGTCAACATGGTCGTCAAGGGCGGCGTCAACGACGATCAGATCGAGCCGATGGCCGGGCGCTTCCGCGGGACCGGCCACATTCTCCGCTTCATCGAGTTCATGGACGTCGGCGCGTCCAATCGATGGTCGATGGATTCGGTCGTGCCGAGCGCCGAGGTCGCCGCCCGCCTGCACGCCCGCTTCCCGATCGATCCGATCGCCGCGAACTACAGCGGCGAAGTCGCGGAGCGCTGGCGGTATCGGGACGGCGGCGGCGAAATCGGCCTGATCTCGAGCGTGACGCAAGCCTTCTGCGGCACGTGCACCCGGGCCCGCCTTTCTCCCGAAGGCCGGCTCTACACCTGCCTGTTCGCGAACCGTGGAACGGACCTGCGCGGTCCGCTCCGGGCAAGCGCCGGCGACGCCGCGCTCGCCCACGTCATCGGCCGTACGTGGATGGGCCGCGCCGACCGCTACTCGGAGATCCGGACCGCCGACGAGCCGACCGATCGACGCCGCATCGAGATGTCGTATATCGGCGGGTAAGTCGCCGGTCGTCGTCCGACCGTACCGTGTCACGCACGCTGCGCTTCGTGACGCGGGTCCGTTCATCGGCAAACGCGGCAAACCTCGTCGTCGACTGTGACGCTGCTGCAACGCACCTACAACGCTCGACACTGCCGCGTAGATCGAAATCACGTTGAACATCGTCGGTAACCCGTTGTTCATGTGAAGGTTTCTCCGAAGCACTTGCCCGGCTGACGGCCGCCGCATCGCGAAAAAGTTCGGTGACCGCTCGCCATCGCTCTGTAAGATCGCGTTACGACAATGCGGTCTTCGCAGATGGAACGGGTCAATGAGGCACTGGCAGATTCCGAAGAAACCCAAGGCACGGATCGAGATCATTCCGATGATCGACGTGATGATGTTTCTGCTGGTTTTCTTCGTCCTGATCAGCATCAACGTCATCCCGGCACTCGGCGTCAAGACGGTCCTGCCGACTTCCGAGCAGGCGCAGGACATCAAATCGGTCGTCAATGCGCTCGTGACGCTCGGCAAGAACGACGAGTTGCAGCTCAATGGCAAGACGATCGCCCTCGAGCAGCTCGCGCCGTCGATCCATGCGCTCGAGCGGCCGGACAACAAGGTCGCCGTCATCGTCAACAGCGACAAGGGTGTCGAGGTCCAGCGCCTGATCGACGTGATGGACGCGCTCAAGGGCAACGGCTTCGCGTCGTTCTCGATCGCGTCCAAGAAGAAGTCCTGAGTCGCCTGGACGATGGCCTTCATCTACAGGCACCGGAACGTTCCGGCCGGCGCGGCTGCGTGTGCGGTCGTGGCACTCGCGATCTATTCGCAGACGCATCGCGCGCCGCCGATCAAGCGCGAGAACCCCGAAGAGCCGATCACGGTAGCGATCACCGAGTTGCCGCCGCCGCCCCCGGTGCCCGCCCCGCCGCCGCCGGTCCCGACGCCGCCTCGCCCCACCCCGACACCACCGACCCCGACGCCGCCACGACCGGTCGAGGCGAAGCCGGCCCCGACGCCATCGCCGAACCCGATTCCCGTCGCGCGCCAGGAGCCACCCCCGCCGCCGGCGCCGCCGGCCGCGACAGCACCGCCACCCGCCCCGCCAGCGCCGCCCGCCCCTCCACCGCCGGCTCCGCCCGCGCCGCCGGCTGCGCCGACAGCCGACGCCAGCGCGACCTATACCGGTCGCGTGCGCGCGTACCTGAACTCGGTCAAGCGCTATCCGACGGGCCGCGAGGCGAGCATCCAGCGACCGGAGGGCAAGGTCCGGGTGTGGTTCGTCCTGCGGCGGGACGGGTCGCTGGTCGACGCCGGCATCGAGGACTCGTCGAACTCGATCCTGCTCGACAACGCCGGGCTGACGACCGTCAAGCGCGGCTCGATGCCGCCGTTCGAGGCGGCGTTCGGCAGCGAGGAGACCCATCGCTTCACCGTCGATCTCGACTTCAAGCCGACCTGAACCAAACCAGCAATCCCCTTTTCTTGCCCTATCCCTGCCACGGAGACCTTCCATGAAGTTTCAAGTCACCCAACTTTCGCTGCTGATCTCGGGCCTGTTCCTGGCAACCGGCGTCGAAGCACAGTCCACGACACCGACGCCGACGACCACTGACGTCGGCACGATCCAGGTCCAGGGGGCACCCGGCGGCACCGGCACCGGCCAGATCCAGGAGGAGGAATCGCCCCGCGCGCGCAGTTCGGTCAACCGCAAGGCGATCGAGCTGCAGAGTCCGGTCAACAACCCGTACCAGGTAATCAACCTGTTGCCGGGCGTCTCGCAGTTCAGCCAGGACGGCACCGGGCTCTTCGGCGGCAGCCTGCGGATCCGCGGCTTCAACAGCGACCAGCTCGGCTTCACGATCAACGGCGCGCCAGTCAACGACTCGGGCAACTTCGCGGTGTTTCCGCAGGAATACACCGACAGCGACAACCTCTGCGAAGTGTTCGTGACGCAGGGCTCCACCGACTCCAACGCGCCGCACGTCGGCGCGACCGGCGGCAACGTCGGCCTGGTGAGCTGCAAGCCGACCGATACGGCGCAGGTTCGCGCGTCCCAGACGCAGGGCCAGAACGGACTGTCGAAGTCGTTCTTGCGGATCAACACCGGCAAGCTGTTCGACGACCGCTTCCGCGGCTACTTCGCCGTTTCCCACGCGGAGACGGAGAAGTTCAAGGGACGGGGCGACGCGTTCCGAGATCACCTCGAATTCCAGACCGACCTGCAGCTCGGCGGGGGCAGCTTCCTCAGCGCGGGTGCGCTGTACAACCGCGCCGTGAACAACAACATCCGCCCTCTTTCGAAGGCGCAGATCGATCAGCAGGGGTACTACACCGACTACGGCACGGTCGCGCCGATACACGTCACGCCGGTGGGCGGAACCGCGCAGGCCGACAACGGCGCAGGCACCTACAACGTGCTCAACGGCATCTTCGCGCCGGGCGGCTCGGCCAGCCCGAGCGGCTCCGCGACGTCCCCGCAGGGTTATTACGGGTTCCAGCTCAACCCGTTCAGGAACTTCGTCGCGACCGGCCAGGGTCACTTCCAGATCGCGCCCAATCTCAGCGTCGATGTCAATCCGTACATGTGGTACGGCTACGGAACCGGTGGCAACGAACTGCAGACCATGTCCGAGGTCGCGGGCAGCACGCGGCTGGGAGGCGGCGGCCGGGACTACAACGGCGACGGCGACCGGCTCGACACGATCGCCGCTTACGAAGGCAGCGTCACGAAGACCTACCGACCCGGCGTGATCTCGTCGGTCAACTACGACATCGCCGGCAACCACATCGTGGCCGGCTTCTGGTACGAAAAGGCGCGCCACCAGCAGACCGCGCCGTACGTGGCGATCGACAACAGCGGCAACGCGGCCGACATCTGGCTGCAGAACTCGTCGCAATACCTGCTGAACGCCGACGGCTCCGCAGCCCAGTTCCGCGACTGGTACACCGTCAGCCGCGCGCGGTCCGCCTTCGTCACGGACAGCGTCGCCTTCTTCAACGACAAGCTGACGTTCAACCCGGGCATCCGCTACACGACGCTCGGGCGCCAGTTCACGAATTCGCCGAACCAGGGCAGTACCGCGCTCGGTTTCGGCGGGACCGGTTACGGCGGCGGTGCCTACGTGATCGAGAAGGACTATTCCGAAGTCCTGCCCAACATCGGCGTCAAGTATCAGCTCACGGACCAGCAGTCGGTCTTCATCAACGGCGCCCGCAATTTCAAGGCACCGCCGAACTTCGCGTATTCGAACCTGGCGGTCAGCAACGTGGCAGGCGCCACGCCGTTCACGGTCGTGCCCCTCACGTACGTCAACGGGGTTGCCGTCAACTATCACGTGATCGATCCGACGGTCAATTCCGAGAAGTCGAACAACTACGACCTCGGCTATCGCTTCGCCGGCGACCGCATCACCGCGTCGGGATCGGTCTTCTTCGTCGACTACAAGAACCGTATCGCCGCGTTCGTCGACCCGAACACCGGAACGCAGGGGTCTGCAGCCAACCTCGGCAAGTCGACCACGAAGGGCGTCGAGCTGGAGGCCGGCTACAAGATCATGGCGAACCTCAACGCCTACTCGTCGCTGTCGTACACCAAGACGCGGATCGACCAGGACCTGCAGTATGGCGGGCTCCCGTTGTTCGAAGCGACGGCCGGCAAGGAATTCCCGGATACCCCGAAATGGCTGGCCGGGGCGCAGCTCCAGTATCAGGACGATCATTACGTCGCAGGCATCGATGCCAAGCTGACCGGCAAGCGCTACTCGACGCTGGTCAACGACGAGTCGATCGGCGCCTACACGCTGTTCGGGCTGAACGCCGGCTACAAGTTCGATCCGACGTCGTTCTCGAAGTCGGCGACGATCCGGCTGAACATCTACAACCTGTTCAGCCGTCGCTACCTCAGCCTCAACGGTCCG
>CAXTPX010000308.1:0-4777 GCA_964246005.1 uncultured Burkholderiaceae bacterium
CCGCCCGCACGCTCGCAGCCATCTTCATCCTGGGCCACGGCGCGACGCGCGGATCGTTCGCGCCCGTCAGGAACATCACGGCCGGGTACGCGGTGCGGGGCACGACGTGCTGGTACGCGCTCATCGCGTACAGCCCGTGGAAGCCGTCCTCCGACTTGACGGAGCCGAACTCCGGGACGTTGGGCGGACCGTTGGGTTCGGTCTCCGAGCGAAGCGTGTCGGACATGCCGACGTGGTCGAGGATCACGGCGAACAGGTCGGGGCGCCCCACCCACCGTGATACCGCCGGCGCTGCCGCCTTCGCCCGCGAGACGCTGCTTGCTGGTGTACTTCTGCGCGACCAGGTACTCGCCGCACGCGATGAAGTCGAAGACCGTGTTGACCTTGGTCTTCAACATGCCGGCGCGATGCCAGTCCTCGCCGTAATCGCCGCCGCCGCGGACGTGCGCGTACGCCAACACGCCGCCGCGCTCGATCCACGCGAGACCGGATGCCCGAAAGGCCGCCTCGACGACGGTGCCGTACGCGCCATATCCGTTGAGGATCGTCGGATGGCTGCCGTCGAGCACGAGTCCCTTGCGATACACGATCGACAGCGGCACGCGCGTGCCGTCGTAGCTCGTGACCAGCACTTCCTTCGATTCGACCTGAGAGACGTCGAGCGTCGATGGCGGGACCAGGCCCGAGTCGACCGTCCGGTCATTCGTCGGGTCGTACGCGAAGACCTGCGCCGGCCGCGACCAGCTCTGCAGGTCGAACAGGGCGCCGGGTTGATCCGGGTCGGTCACCGGCCCGAAGAGGTTGCCTTCGAACGGCAGCGGCACCGCATGCGCACCCTGGCCGTCGAAGCCGACCTTGATCAGCCGCGAGACCGAGCCCTCGCGCTCACGATAGTAGAGACCGTCCGCGGCCAGGCCGAAATCGGTGATGATGCCGGCGCCTTCGGGCACCACGACGCGTGAGTGGCGTACGTCGGGCCGCGCGAGCGACGTCGACAGGATGCGAAAGCGCGACGCGTCCTTCCGCGACAGGAAATACAGCGTGTCGCCGCGCATCGCGACCTGGCTGACGCCGTCGTCGATGTCGGCGACCTTCTTCCACGGCGTCGCGGGACCGGTCGTCTTCGCCATCGGCGCGACGTAGAGCGTCGCCGGGTTCTCGTCCATGTTGCGGTTCGCGACGGCGATCACCCACGGCGAGCGGGTCGTGCCGAGGACGTAGGTGCCTTGTGCCTCCGGCACGTCGAGCTTGTTCGCGCCGCTCTGAACGCCGCGTCCGAACACGACCGCGTCGCCCTCGCCGTCCGGACCCTGGCCGAGCACGTGCAGGTAGGTACGGGCGTTGAACTCGGTCTCGCTGGCCGGGGTGTCCGGCGTCGTCTTCGCATACTTCATGTAGAAAAACGAGCGGTTGTCCGGCCGCCAGGTCACGACCGAGTCGTGCGCCCGGTCGATCTTCTCCGACAGGTCCTTGCCCGATGCCACGTCGAGGACCTGGAGCGTGCTCGCCTCGGAGCCGCCGACCGACAATCCGTACGCGATCGACCGGCCGTCCCACGACGGCGTGAAGTAGTCGAGCGCGTAGTGCGTGCCGGCCCGCGACCCGGGCGAGGCGATCGTCGCGGGGTCGAGCAGCACATGCTCGTCGCCGGTCAGGCCGTCGCGATAGACCAGCTTCGGCTGTTCGGCACCGGGTTCCGTCACCTCGTAGAAGTAGCGACCGCCGCGTCGCACGAAACCGTCGCGTCGCGTGTTGGCGTTCGACACCGCATGGATCCGCTCGAGCAGCGCCTGGCGCCCGGGCAGCCGTTCGAGGACGCCCGTCGCGTAGCCAGCCTCCGCCTTCATCCACGCCTGCACTTCCGGGTCCTTGAGGTTCTCGAAGTAGCGGTAGTCGTCGACGACGGGGGTGCCGAAGTACGTGTCGATGACCGGGCGCAGCGGTGCGACGGGCGGCGCTGCGGTCGACGAGTCCGCCGCGCCGGCTGCCGCGGGGAGGATCGTCACCGCAACGCTGAAGGAGACGACGAAGCGGTGCAGGCGGTCTGCGAGAAAGGTCATGACGGTCCGGATCGTGGGGAGGGCGCGAGTCTAACCGCGGGCGTCCCGGCCGACGTTCGCACTAAACTCCCGCGCTCGATCGACCAACACGGAGATGCGATGACCAAGATGACCCTGCAGGACCTGTCGAAGAAGATGGCCGACATCGACTTCGCGATGCTGACGACGAAGACCAAGCTCGGCCAGTTGTCGGCACGGCCGATGAGCAACAACGGCGAGGTCGACTTCGACGGCGACTCGTACTACTTCACGTGGGAAGACTCGCGGATGACGAGCGACATCGAGCGCGATCCACTGGTGGGGTTGACCTTCCAGGGCAGCAAGGGATTGCTCGGCAAGCCGCCGTTGTTCGTCTCGGTCGAAGGCGAAGCCGAACTGATCCGCGACAAGGCCGTGTTCGCCGCGCACTGGACCGAGGAACTCGATCACTGGTTCAAGGACGGCATCGACACGCCGGGCGTGACGATGATCAAGGTCCGCGCGAAGCGCGTGCACTACTGGGCCGGCGAGGATCAGGGCGAGCTGGTGGTTTGACGCCGCCGATGACCGTCGCGCCGCTTCCTGCACCGGTACGCGTGTTCGTCACGAGCCGAGCACCCGGTGGAGCGAGTCGGCCGACGGCGCGCTCGCCCGGGTGTTCGCGAGCGTGCTGAACGCCGCTTGCGGCAACGCGGCCGCGAGTTCGGTTGCGGCCGCCCGCATCCCGTCGACGAAGCGCGCGGCACGCCGATCGTCGAGCCCCGCGCGCGCCACGATCCAGTTGACCGACCCGACCGTCGGCAGCGGCACGTCGATGCCGGGATAGGCGCCCGCCGCGACTTCCATCGCCTTCAGCAACGGATAGCGTTCGACGATCGTCGCGATCTGGCTCGTCGACGGCCCGATGAAGCGCGCGCCGCCCGGCGCCGCGGCGAGTTGCAAGAAGCCCGGCCAACCTTCGCCCGCGCCCCACAGACCGACGGCTGCCCCCGCCAGCACGAGTCGCGGCGACTCGGCCGCCTGCTCGACGTAGATCGCCCGGACGTCGCGATCGATGTCGATCCCGATGCCGGCGAAGACCTGCCGTCCGAGCGTCACGAGACCGCTGGTGCGCACGCCGACCACCACCGGCTGCCCGCGCACGTCTTCGAGCCTGTGGATGGGCGATGCCGCAGCGACGGCCAGCAGCCCCGGACTCGGGTACATCGCGAACAGGATCCGCAGGTCGGTCGGCCTGCCCGGCTGGAAGATCTCGCTCGCGGCGGTCCCCTGGATCAGCGCGGCATCGATCTCGCCTCGCTGCAGCAGCTCGAGGTTCTCGCTCGTGCCGCGCGTCGGTCGGGCGTGCAGCACCGGACGGCCGGCACGCCCGTTCAGCACGCGCTCGAGCACCTCGCCGTACAGCGCGAATCCGCCGCCCGGCGTCGAGGTGCCGAGAACGAGGGGCGCGTCGTCGGCGGGCGCCGCCGGCGCCGTGCCGCACAGCGCCGCCAACCCCACGCCGAGGAACGCGCGGCGGCTCGGCATCACACCGCGTTCAGGCCGGGTCCGCGGTTCGCGGTGCGGCCGCCCTGAAGCCTTCGGTGTGGAAGAAGACGTTCGGCTTCCGGTAGATCGCGAGAATCACGCAGCCTTCGTCGGACCGCGTCTCGTGCAGCGACCCGGGCTTCCGCCAGACGAACTCGCCCGCGCGGCAGATGCCGTCGTGGTCCGAGAACGAGCCTTCGATCACGTAGCTCTGCTCGATCTCCGGGTGACGATGGAACGGCAGCACCGCGCCCGGCTCCCACTTCAGCAGCACCGTCATCTCGCCCCTGGCCTCGTCGCGGTACAACACCTTCATCGCGATGTTGTCGAACTGGCTCGGCTGCCATTCCAGGGCTTGCGGATCGACGTAGGTCGACCCGCCGACGGTGGGCGAAGGAGTTCCGGTCAGGCGGTTCGCGGTCGATGCTGCCATGGCGCACTCCGGACGTTGCGTTTGAAAGGGGGAAGCGATCGACGCACGGTGCAGCGATCGCTTCAGCGAACAGTGCCGTTCGGCGCTGCGGGCACGATCGGGGCGACCGGCGCCCCGGTCGGTGGCGGGACGGCAGTGGTCGGCTGCACCGCGCGGGCGGGCCGGCGCACGTCGACGGTCCCGTCCGGCGGCGCGGGCAACGTGCCGGGCGCGACGATCGGTTGGGGCCCGGCGTCGAGCGTTCCGCGCGGCACCGGCGGCGTCACCGGCGTGCCGGGGCTCGTCGCGTCGCTGCCCGGGATCGGCCCGGTGCCAGGACTGGTCACGTTGTCGTTCGGCGCGGGGGACAGCCCGGGATCGCTCGTGCCGACTCGTCCCGCCGCAGGCGTGCCCGGACTGGTGGACTCGACGACCGGGCCTGGCGACGTCCCGGGACTGGTCGCGCGCGTCGTGCCGGTCGGACGGGCGCCCGGGGCGGCGCCGCTGACGCCGGGAACGCCGGGTGCGCCCGGGCTCGTCGACGTCGGGGTGGACGACGTCCCGGGACTCACGGCGTTCGGTCCCGGGGCGGGCGGAAGGGTCTGCGCGAGGCCGGTCGCGGTCGACGACGCGACGAGCGCTGCGGCCATCCAGCGAAGGATGGGACGACGAAACGGATCGGGCGTCATCGAGGTGCTCCTGCCAACGCAAAAGGATTCGTTCGACCGCAGCCGCGCTCCGATGTTCTTGCTCGGGCCCGCATCACACCCCCTCCCGGACCAGCCGCTTCAACCGCTTC
>CAXTPX010000309.1:0-4761 GCA_964246005.1 uncultured Burkholderiaceae bacterium
CCGCATCAGCCGGCGGTCCGAGCCGCGTCGAAGCAATGGCTGAAGGGTCCGGCGCCGTATTCGCGCACGGCCCAGCCGGCATTCACCGACGTCCACGCCTTCGTCAGCTCGCTGTCACGGAAGCCCGCATGGACGCTCAGGACCGCGTCTTCGCGCGTGACCGCGTTCGCGCCGATGAGGCCCGTGAGATGCGCGGCCGTCAGCGCGAAGCGCGAACGACGCGGCTCGCATGCGTACAGATGGTCGCTCTTCCGGGCGCCCGCGCGCAGCACCGACGTCAACTCGATGCCCTCGAAGTGATGGAGAAACAGGTTGGCCACGATCAGATCGTGATGCGACGCGCCATCCGCTGGGGCTTCCGACCACTGCAGGACATCGGCCGTGACCACGGTCGCGCGCCAGCCGACCTTGGCGTAACCCTCGATCGTTGATTCGTCAACCAGTGCGAGACGATCGAGCAGCGTCAGTTCGACCGCTGCATCGATCGGGCCGAGCGCGCGCGCGACGCGAAGCATCAGCGTGCCGTCGCCGGCACCGAGCTCGAGCATGCGGAATGGTCCCGCTCGATGCAAGCCTCGACACCGACGCAGTGTTTTCGCGACGATCGACACGGTCCCCATGAAGCGATGGACGCGCTGCAGGTCGCGACGCGATCGCATCGCCGCCGGATCGCGGGCCGCGAGACCGTCCAACGTTTCGGGCGCGACGATTCTCGGCAGACTCATTCGCCTGCCGTCATCGAACGTCCAGCAACGCACCGTGCGCGCTGAATCCGGCGCCGAACGCGGACAACCACCACCAGCCGCCCGGCGCGTCGCCGGCGAGCGCGGCCTCGAGGACGAAGTAGACGAAGGCGCTGGACAGGTTGCCGTACTCGCGCAGCATCGCCGCGCTGTAGCGGAACGCGTCGCGCTCGATGCCGATGCGCCGCTCGAGCGCATGCAGCACGTCGCGGCCGCCCGCATGGAAGATCCAGGTCGCGATCTCGTCGGTGTGCAGACCGGCTCTGGCGAGCACGGCATCGAGCAGTTCGTGCGCCCGCTCCGCCGCGAGACCGGGCACTTCGCGACTCAGGATGTTGCGCAACATGCCTTCGCGCTGCTCGAACATCAGCGCCTTCCGCTTCGACACGTCGAGGATCGATTCGCTGTCGACCCACGCGACGCTGCGCGCCGTGCCGTCGATGTCGTCGCCTTCGCGCGTCAGCACCGCGGCGCCTGCGCCGTCGCCGAACAGGCAGGCGCTGATCAGCACGCCGGGGTCGTCGTCGAGGTACATCGCCGCGCTGCTGACCTCGACGCAGATCGACAGCACGCGGTCGCATTCCGGGGTCGCCAGCAAGGCACGTCCCAGCTGCAGGTTCGGCAGCGCGGCCCCGCATCCCTGGCCGACGAGGTCGTAGGCCCTGACGTCGGCGCGAAGGCCGAGACGTTCGACCACGTAGCCGGACAGTCCGGGACAGAGGTAGCCCGTGCAGGTGCTGACGACGATCGCATCGATGTCGTCGGCCGCGAAGCCGCTCGACGTCAGCGCCCGGCCGCCTGCAGCGCTGGCCAGCGCCGGCGCATGGTCGAGGAAGCGCCGCGCGAGCGTGTCCGGATCGATCGTGAAGACGTCGTCCAGCGTATCGATGGCGAGGTGACGCGCCTCGATGCCGTTGTCGCGCTGCAGGACCGTGCGCGCGATCAGGTGCGCCCGAACGCCGAGCCGGTTGTACCAGTCCGACCGCTCGAAGGCGGCGAGGCATTCCGCCTTCGTGAAGCGCGTCGGGGGTGTGGCGGTGCTGATGCCGCGCAGATACATGTCGGAGCCCTTCGCACGACGACGTGCCGTGACCTCAGCGGAAGCTAACATCAGTCGTGCGAACCGCTGCGTAGGCGCCTTGCCCGTTGTGGGGCGACACTATTGCCCGGCGACCAGTCCCTTGATTCGCAGGGCGAGCTCTTCGATCGCGAACGGCTTCGTCAGGATCTCCATCCCGGGATCGAGCTGGCCATTGCCGATCACGGCGTTGTCGGCGTAGCCGGTGATGAAGAGGACGCCGAGTCCCGGCCGGATCGTGCGGGCTGCGTCCGCGACCTGGCGCCCGTTGAGGCCCCCGGGCAACCCGACGTCGGTGACCAGCAGATCGATGCGCCGATCGGACTGGAGGATCTTCAGGGCCGACGGCCCGTCCGATGCCTCGATCGCCTGGTACCCGAAATCGTTCAGCACCTCGACCACGAGCATGCGCACGGTCGCCTCGTCGTCGACGATCAGGATCGTCTCGGCCGGATCGTTCGCCTCGACGTCGCCACCGGGCGACGGCTCGACCGATTCAGAAGCCTCGCCGAAGAAGCGGGGAAGGTAGATGCAGATCGTGGTGCCCTGTCCGACCTCCGAATAGATCCGCACCTGCCCACCCGACTGCTTCGCGAATCCGAACACCATCGACAGCCCGAGGCCGGTCCCGACCCCGATCGGCTTGGTCGTGAAGAACGGTTCGAAGGCGTGCTCGACGACGTCCTTCGACATGCCGGTGCCGGTGTCGGTCACGCAGACCGACAGGTACTGACCCTTCGGCAGGTCGTGCAGGCGGCTCGCGTGGTCGTCGATCCACTTGTTGGCCGTCTCGACGGTGATGCGGCCACCGTCCGGCATCGCGTCGCGGCTGTTGATGCAAAGGTTGAGGAGCGCGCTCTCGAGCTGATTGGCATCGACCAGCGCCGTCCACAATCCGGTCGCACCGACCACCTCCAGCGTCACGGTCGGCTCCACCGCACGCCGCAACAATTCCTCGATGTCCGCGATCAGGCGGTTCACGTTCGTCGGCTTCGGATCGAGGTTCTGGCGTCGCGAGAACGCGAGGAGACGGTGCGTCAGCGCGGCGGCGCGCTTCGCAGCGCCCAGCGCCGCGAGCACGTATCGATCGAGTTCGTGGCCGGCCCGTCCCTGCGCCGAGCGCACCCGGATCAGTTCCAGATTGCCCATGATGCCGGTCAGCAGGTTGTTGAAATCGTGCGCGAGGCCGCCGGTCAACTGGCCGACGGCTTCCATCTTCTGCGCCTGTCGCAACGATTCCTCGAGCTTCAGCCGCTCGACGACCGCCTCCTCGATGCGGCCTTCCTGCATCTCGTTCAGCACGCGCAGTGCTTCGCGCGCCGCCAGCAGCTCGGTCTCGTACCGCCGACGATCCTCCGCCTTGAAGATCGTCAAGCGGAGCGAACGCGGTCGACCGTCTTCGTCGCGGCGTTCGACCGCGTTCACGAGGACCGGCACCTTCGTCCGGTCGGCATGGACCAGGTCGAGCGCCACTTCGTTGAATCGACCCTGCATTCGCAACAGCGGCGCGAAGTGGGTCTCGAAATAGATCTTGCCGGCGATGCTCAGAAGGTCCTGGAAGCGACGGCCGACGAGCGCGTCGCGGCCGACCCCGAGCCATTCGCCGAGCACGTGACTCGATCGCAGGATGCGGCCGTCGGGCCGCGTCGACAGATACCCGCAAGGCGCGTTGTCGAAGAGATCCTGAAGGTCGTCGCTATCGTTGTCGCCTGCCCGGCGACGATGATCGACATCGGGCCCGCTCATCGGGTTCACACGAACGCCGTGATGGCGTCGACCGTCTCCCTCGGCGCGCTCAGGTTCGGGCAATGGCCGGTCGCGGCCAGCTTCACGAGCGTGGCGTTCGGCATGCTCGACCTCACGTACTCGCCGACGTAGTCCGGCGCGATCGGGTCGTCCGCGCATTGGAGGATCAACACGGGGATGTCGACCGACGACAGGTCCGCCCGGTTGTCGCTCGTGAAGGTCGTCCGCGCGAAGTGCTTCGCGATGTCGGGATCGGTGCGACAGAAACTGTTGTTCAGCTCCGCTGCGAGCTCGGGCCGCTCCGCGTTCCCCATGATGACGGGCGCCATCGCCGACGACCAGCCCAGGTGATTGCTGTCGAGGAAGTCGAGCAGTTCGTCGATCTGCGCCGCGGTGAAGCCACCGCGATAGCCGTCGTCGTCGATGTAGCGCGGCGACGGCCCGATCAGGACGAGCTTCGCGAAGAGTCCGGGCGCCTTCTTCGCGGCGAGCACGCCGACCATCGCGCTCACCGAGTGACCGACGTAGACGGCGTCGCGGACGTCCAGCGCGCGTGCGATCTCGATCACATCGTCGGCGTAGCCATCGAGGCTCGCGTACTTGAGCTTGTCGAATGCCGACAGGTCCGAGCCGCCGGCGCCGACGTGATCGAACGTGATCGTCCGGAAGCGGCCTTCGAAGGCGGGTGCGACCCAGCGCCACATGTTCTGGTCGCAACCATAGCCGTGCGCGAACAGGATCGTGTCCGTCGCGACGCCGTTCACCCGGACGTTGTTGCGCTTCAGGACATCGACCATTCCGTCGGCCTTCTCATCGGCGTGCCGCGCATGCCACCCGGCATTATGCAGTCGCCTCCCCTCCATCGAGCGGAGGGGCTGCCGGTCGCGGTCCGAAGCAGCGGACAATGGCGACACTATCGAACGGCCCCCCCTCCGTGCTTCCCCAGGAAATCATTCGCATCAAGCGCGACGGCGGCGCGTTGTCGTCGAACCAGATCGCGGCCTTCATCGGCGGCATCGGCGACGGCTCGGTCGGCGATGCGCAGATCGCGGCGTTCGCGATGGCCGTGTTCTTCGTCGACATGACGATGGACGTGCGCGTCGCGCTGCCCCGCGCGATGTGCGACTCGGGCCGCGTGCTCGACTGGCGCGGCATCGTGGACCGGCCGATCGTCGACAAGCACTCGACCGGCGG
>CAXTPX010000310.1:0-4758 GCA_964246005.1 uncultured Burkholderiaceae bacterium
CGGGCGATACGCGCAGGCCGTCGATCGCGACCAGGACATCGCCCGCCGAAAGCCCGGCATCGTGCGCCGCCCCGCCGTTCGCGACGCTCGCGAGGCGGACCTCGGCGCCGTGGACGGCGATGCGCGCACCGAGCGACGGTGACGGTTGCTGCGGCTCGAAGCGCAGCTGCAGGCCGAACGGCTCGAGCAACGCGGCGATCGGCAATTCTTCGGTGCCGTAAGCCCAGCGGCGCACGTCGTCTGCGACGTCGACGCGGGTCGCTTCGAGGACCAGCGCCGCGAACGCGTCCTCGTCGATGCCCTTGCCGCCACCCTCGTAGAAGTCCCGCCCGAAGCGCCGCCACATGAGGCGCATCACGTCGTCGAGCGATGCCTTGCCGCGACTCTTCGAACGGATCGACAGATCGAGGCACAGCGCGACGAGCGATCCTTTCTTGTAGTAGCTGACGACGGCGTTCGGCGTGTTCTCGTCCTGTCGGTAGTACTTGACCCACGCATCGAACGAACTGTCGGCGACGCTCTGCGTGTGGCGTCCGCCACCGGCCCACACGTCGTCGACCGTCTTCGCGAGCATCTCGCGATACTGCGCTTCGGTCGCGAGCCCGGTACGCACCAGGAACAGGTCGTCGTAGTAACTGGTGAAGCCTTCGAAGATCCACAACAGCGACGTGTAGTTCTCGCGCGAAAGGTCGTAGGGCGCGAAGGCAGCCGGCTTGATGCGCTTGACGTTCCAGCTGTGGAAATACTCGTGGCTGACGAGACCGAGGAACGTCAGGTAGGTGTTGCTGCGCGTCGTCGCTTCGGTGCCCGAGCCGATCGTCGGCAGGCTGTCGCGCGTACACACCAGCGCGGTCGATGCGCGATGTTCGAGCCCGCCGTAGCCCTCGCCGGCGACGGCGGTCAGGAACACGTAGCGGTCGAACGGCGCCTCGGCCTTCGCGGACGGCGTACCGAAGAAGCGGATCTGCGCCGCACATAACACGGCGATGTCGGCGTTGATGCGCGCCGCGTCGAGGTTCGGCACGACGCCGGTGTACGCGATCTCGTGCGGCACGCCGGCCGCGACGAAACGTTCGAGGCGGAAGCGTCCCATCTCGACCGGGTGATCGATCAACGAGTCGTAGTCGGCGGCGCGATAGGTCCCGAAGCCGTGGCGCGGGGCGTCCTGCTCGGGCAACGTCGTGGCGACCTGCCAGTCGCGATAGCCCTTCCCCGAAGGCGCGACCACCTCGACGACGTGCGTCTCGTGCTCACGACCCTCGACTTTCAGGAACACGCTCGTGCCGTTGAAGAACGCGTGTGTCTCGTCGAGATGGGCCGCCCGCACGGACGCGTCCCAGGCGTAGACGCGATAGCGGAGGCTGAGCGCGTCGGTGCACGGCGCGGCCTGCCACGTGTGCTTGTCGAGCTTGACCAGATCCACCGGCCGCCCGCGACACTCGGCCGCGATCGACACGATGTTGCGGGCGAACTCGCGAATCATGTAGCTGCCCGGGATCCAGGCAGGCAGCACGAAGCGCTGGCCCGCCGGGTTCGGCGTTGGCACGTCGCAGGCCACGTCGAAGTAGTGGCCCTTCGGGTCGGCCGGGACGATGCGATATCGGATGCCGCCCGTAGTCCCGTCGCCGACGGCGCGCTTGCGAACGGACTTCATCGCCCTGCGGGTTCCTGCAGGAAGGACGTCGACGGGCCGGCGCGTGAAAGGTCGTCCTGCGTGTCGATGTCACGCAACACGCCGGCGTCCCCGCAAGCGATCAGGCGCACACCGTGGGTCTTCATGAGGACGCTCGCGCCGACATCGCCTTCCAGCGCGGTCAGCTCGTCGCCGAGCGTGTCGCGAAAGGCCACCGGATGACCGCGACGTCCGTCGTACGAGGCCGCGACGATCGGCGCTTCGTCGTCGTCGCGGCCATTCGACAAAAGCGCTTCGGCGATCGAGCGGATCGTCCGCGGTGCGACGAACGGCATGTCGCCGAGCGCGATCAGCCAGCCACGCGCCTTCGGAAAATCGGCACGCAACGCGGCGATGCCGACGGCGATCGATGCGCCCATCCCTTCTTTCGCCCGTGCGTTGCGGATCAGCTGCAACGGCAGGTCCGACAGCGCCGCCTCGATCAGCGTCGCGCGGGACGGCACGACGACGGCCACGTGCTCGAGCGCACTGCACAGCGCCCGGGCCGACGCGGTGACCAGCGTCTGCCCATCGGGCAATCGGGCCAGCAATTTGTTGCGGCGTCCTCCGGCATCGAACCGCCTGCCGAAGCCCGACGCGAGCAGCAGTCCGACCACCATGCCGCTCGAAAGCGTTCCCGCCGTCTCCACCGTCATGCGCCACCTCCTCCGTCCCTCCTGGGCGTCGCATTATGCCGATGCGCGCAGTCGGGCGATCGCGCACTCGAACGATGACGCGGGCCCGTCAGGCCGGGCGCCGTTCGAGCGAGTCGTCGAGCAGATGGGCGAGCGCCAGCGGATCACGCCATTCGAAGCGCAGCACCGTAGCGCGATTACCGGCCGGCGTCACGATGACGCGCTGGTCGACCTCGCTGCCGCCGACCGATCGGTAGAAGCCGACCGTCCGGCTGTTGGCTTCGTAGACCCAGAGATGCATCGACCAGCGCGGCTGCATCGCGACGATCCAGTGGGCCGCGTCGGTCATCAGGCGGCGGCCGATGCCCTGGCCATGCAGGTGCGGTGCGACGTGGAGGTTGTCGAGCAGTGCGCCGTACTCCGGCTCTTCGTCGAGGAGCACGCAGACGAAGCCGGTGATCGCGGCGCTGGGCGCGTGCGCATCGCCGACCGCCACGGCGACGCGATGCTGGGTCGGATCGAACTTGACGAAGCGCGCCTGCCAGAGATCCTGTCGGTCCTCGGCCACGTGATGATCGAGATAGTCCGCAGCCAGGATGTGCCGATACGTGGTTCTCCAGCTATCGGCGTGCAGTGCTGCGATAGCGGCATAGTCGTCGGAGGTGGCCGTACGGACGATCATCGCTGGACTTGATGAGGTGACCACGTTGAAGCGGGCCGACGAGCCGGCTCGGTCCGGGGTCCGTTCGCAACGGCTGCGCGCGAGCGGGGGTTGACCTATGGGTCGGAATCGAGGCCGCGGACTTGAGATGAATACGCGAGTCGCAGGATTGTGCGACGGTAAGATAGGCCGATCGGGTGTCGACATCGACGCTCCGGGGTTCTTCTTCCTCCTTCCGCGTATCTTGCCCAAGTCTTCCCCTTCGACCAATGACCGCGACGACGGCGCCGTACCGACGGCGTCCGGGAAGGTCACGGCATCGGTCCGCCGGGCGGTGATGCTCGAGCATCCGACACTGGCGGTGGCCTCCATCCGTCGAGGGCGCATCCGGAAGATCAACGCGTCGTGGCACGCGTTGTTCGCGCTTCCGCCGGACGTCGCGGTCGAGTCGCACGTCGCGACGCTGTTCCCGAACAGCAGCAGCGCGGATCGTTTCGAACGCCAGTTGCACAGCGATCTCGCGGCCCCGGAACGCGGCACGAGCGCCGTGCGGTCCGAGCAGTTGCTGATGCGACGCGATGGCAGCGCGTTCCTCTGCGAGGTCGTCGTGTGGCTGCTCGAGGCGGGCGAGGTCGAACATCCGCTCAATGCCGATGCGATCTGGCAGGTACGGGACATCACGGTCGAGCGCGCGCTGCGCCGCGAGTTACGAGACCTCGGGGACTATCACCGCGAGCTGTCGCGACTTCAATCCGGTATCACCCTCGTGATCGACCGGAAAGGCCGCGTCTCGTACGCGAGCGCATCGGTCGAGGCGGCTCTCGGCCATCCGGTCAACACGCTGCTCGGCGAGCCGTTCTCGTCGCTGCTCGACCCGGCGGGAGCACCCGCCGCGGAGCAGTGGTTGCGTGCGGCGAGCCACGTGCCGCAAGGTGGGGCGACCAACGCGGAGGCCGATGCGTTCGTCTTGCGTCTGGTCGATCGCGAAGGCGTCGCGCGGGACTTCGCGAGCCGATCGATCGATTGCTTCAAGAGCCCGCGAATCGCAGGCCTCCTGCTGCACCTGAGCGAGATGAGCGCGGCGCCGTCGCAAGCGCCCCACGAAGCGGTGGCCGGCGGCGGCGAACGACTTCGGCTCGCACTCCTCGCTGCGGCGAAGACCGGCGTCCCGTCCGATGGATCGCTCGCTCCACTGCTGGAAACGATCCGCACATGCCTCGATGCATCGATCGCGGTCTGCTGGCAAGCAGCCGGCGCCGAATCGCGTGCCGGCTGGGTTGTCCACTCGTCCTCGCCGGAAGCTGCCCCGGTGCCGCCGCTCGTGAGCGATCCGGAGGGGTCGGGCGACGGGAATCCTCTCGTCATCGGCGACGTCGTCGCGCGGGCCGACGTCGCCGCCGCGTTGACCGGTTCTGGCATCGCTTCTATTGTCGAAGTACCGGTGCAGGTCGACGGAAGGACGCTCGGCTGGCTGGCGGTCGGCTCGTCGCTTCCGCGTATCTGGCTCGACGCGCAGATCGACTTCGTCGTCGGCGCCGCGCTGCTGGTGGCGCGATCGCTGGTGTCACCGCCACCGCCCGTCGAGGTCGAGACGATGGCCGCAAGCGTCGTTCGGGACGCGACCGGGTTGCCCGACCGACGCGAAGCGGAGCGCTATCTCGCCGAAGCCACGGCGTCGTCCGATGGTCGACCGTTCGTCCTGCTCGCGGTCGATCTCTGTCGTCTCGCCAACATCAACGACATCGGCGGCTTCGCGGCGGGCGACGCCGTCATCGCCCGCACGGCGGAAG
>CAXTPX010000311.1:0-4741 GCA_964246005.1 uncultured Burkholderiaceae bacterium
AGCCTGGCCGTTTTCGATCCCGACAACCTCACGTTCGGCACCGGCGTGTTCGCGAGCCGCCTCGTGGCTGCGGCGCAACAGGTACCGGGTGTGGTCGGGGTCCGGCTGACGCGGCTGTCGCGCTACGAGACGGGCTCGACGCCGCCCGGCGACACGCCGGACTTCGTCCCGTCCGACGGCGCCTTCCGGCTGAACGCCCATCAGATCGCGCGGCTCGACAACGACCCGGGTCGTCCGGCGAACGGCCGGCTGACGATCCTCGTGCAGGGTGGACGATGAGCGCGGTGCAGGCGGCGTCGCGTGGTACCGCCTGCGCGAGCGGCTGCAGTTGCGGCTGCTGCAGCGGTGTCGAAAACGCGGTGCCGGCATCGCTCGTCAACCCGCAGGGGCTCTCGGCGCTGCAGTACCGCGTCGGGCGTTACGCGACCTTCTTCGAGACGATGGTCGCGCGCATCGGCCAGGTGACCATCGACATCCCGTCCGTCGACGGAACGGGAACCGACACGTTGCGGCCGCTCGCTGCCCTGACGACACGAGAGCCGAGCGACCCGGCAATCGCCTTGCTCGATGCGTGGGCCGTGGTCGCGGACGTCCTGTGCTTCTACCAGGAGCGGATCGCCAACGAAGGCTATCTGCCGACGGCCGTCGAGCGACGTTCGCTGATCGAACTCTCGCGGCTCGTCGGCTATCGCCCGCGCCCCGGCGTGGCAGCCAGCGTGAAACTCGCGTTCACCGTCGCGGCGGGCTTCGCCGGCTCGCTGCCGGCGGGGACGCGAGCCCAGGGAACGCCGGTGGGCGGCGGGGCGCCGCAGTTCTACGAAACCTCCGCCGACCTCGCGGCCGACGCCGACTGGAACGCGCTCGCCCCGCGACTGACGCGGGCGCAAGTGATCACGCCGGGCATGACCTCGCCGATCAAGCTGCAATCGAAGGTCAAGGGTCGGGTGAGGTCGCCCGCCGACTTCGTGCTGCCGCCGGACAGCGGCATTCTCGTCACCGGCGCGGACGTGATCGACTCGGTCTTCCTCGACGGCATCGCGACCCAGATCAGGACCGGCGATGCGCTGTTCTTCATCTTCGGATCGGATACCGGCGCCGATCCGCCGCTGCAGTACATGCGGATCGCGGCGGACGTCGAGGCGCAGCCCGACGCGCAGCGAACCGAGGTCGCGCTCGGACTCGAGGTGCCGGCCGACCGCAGCGCGATCCGCCAGGTGTTGCTGTACATGGACAAGGGACGGTTGCTGTTCGCCGGCAACGAGCTGGTCGCCGAGGTCGTCGCGATGCTCGGCGATGTCGCGGCCAACCTCGCCTTCGCCGGAGCGGACGACAGGAACGGCAAGCCGGTCACCGCGCGACAGATCGTCGAGCCGGTGATGTCGCGGGTGGCGATCAAGCGCGGAATCGCGATCGAGCGCGGATTCAGCCGGGTGGCGGCCTGGCTGACGATGCTCATCCGCAGCCTGCAATGGATCGGCCTCGGTGCGAATTCGCAACTGCTCGGCGTGGGCGAACGCCAGGTGGAGTTGAGGATGGGCGACGTCGGAACCGTCGCCTCGCTCCGGCCGTTGCCGCCGGGCGCGACGGCATCGCCGCTCGAGAACCTGTCGGCGCTGGTGCAGTCGCTCGGCAAGGCGCCGTCGGTCCAGCCCGCGAACGCGCTCCGTCTGGCACGGAGCGTCACGCGCAGCTTCGGACCCCAGTCCGACCTCGCGCCGCGGATGCTGTCGATCCTGCATCCGGCCGTCGCGTCCACGCTCTACAAGACCTGGGCGACGGTCCGTACCGCGGGCGGACGCGTCGAGGTGTACGCGGCACGGCTGAAGGTCACGCTGTTCGCGGCGAACTGGACGGGCGTCGCGACCAGCACCGTCGGCAAGGACGTCACCACCAGCTTCGGGGCCGTCAACCTGACCACGGCGTGGGGCGCGTCGGGTCCGATGCGCGACGTGCGGCTCGACGGGGTCTACGACCAGATCAAACCGGGCAGCTGGATCGCGATCAGGCGACCGTCCCTCGAATCCGACGCGGACCCGCCGACGACGACCTTCCACCTCGTCGTCGCGACGCGCTCGGCCGGTGTCTCGACCGGTCCGGCCGCGGGGACCACGTCCGGCACCGGCTTCTCGGCGAAGGTGACGATCCTGACGGTCGACCCTCCGTGGCTGAGCGAACTCGACGATGGCGATGCGCTCGGCAGCACCCTCGGCTCGGCGAGCGTCCTGCGCGAGACCTGCGTCTACGCGCAGAGCGATGCGCAGGCGCTGGCGGACGAGCCGGTGGACGCCGACATCGAGGCGGGGTCGATCGACCTCGCGCAACTCGTCCAGGGCCTCGAGCCCGGGCGCTGGGTGATCGTGTCCGGCAAGCGCACCGACATCACGAATGCCGCCGGCACGACCACCAGCGAACTGGCGATGATCGCGGGAATCCGGCAGGGCGTGGAAGCGCCGGGCAGCATCGCGTTCCCGACCCTCGCGACGCCGCCGTTCACCGGGATCCTCTACGTCACCGACGCCAACGCGTACGGCGATCGACTGATGGTCGGGCAGTTGTCGCCCGCCATGGTGAAATCGCCGAAGAGCGGTCCGGCGTTCTTCGACGGCATCCCGCTGCCGACCTTCCTGAACCAGCAGTTCGCCGACCAGGTGCAGCTCGCGACCGGCCGCTTCGCGAATGCGTACGTGCCGACGGCGGACGAGCGCGCCGGTTCGTTCCCGTCGTTCGACGGGCTGCTCGTCCATCCCGATACGCAGCTTCCGTATCAGGACGGTCAGCTCGACTGGGCCACGGACGGGGTGTTCGCGTGGCGCGTGACCGATCAGGCGCCCCACACGGTGCTCGACCTGGCCGCGCCGCTCGCCTACACCTACGACCGCACCTCGGTGACGATCTACGGCAACGTCGCCGATGCGACGAACGGGCAAACCACCGGCGAGGTGCTCGGGGACGGTGATGCCCGCGTCGACGCCACGTTCGCGCTCAGCCAGTCGCCGCTGACCCACGTCTCCGCGCCGACCGCATCCGGAACGGCGGACACGCTCCAGGTGCGCGTCAACGAGCGGCTCTGGCAGGAGTGCGACGACCTCGCGGATGCAGAGCCGCTCGATCGCGTCTACGTCACGCGCGACGACGACACCCAACACACGTCGGTCCTGTTCGGCAACGGGACCCACGGCGCGCGGCCGCCGACCGGGCGCGCCAACATCAAGGCGAGCTATCGCTACGGCATCGGCCAGGCGGCCAACCTGCCTGCCTGGGCGATCTCGCAGCTCGCGACGCATCCGCTCGGCGCGCAGGCGGTGACCAATCCGCTGCCGGCGACCGGCGGCGCCGACGCGGACCGTCCGGACCAGATCCGCGCGAACACGCCGCTCGCCGTGATGGCGCTCGACCGGCTCGTCTCGGTGTCCGATTACGCCGACTTCGCGCGCACCTACGCCGGCATCGCAAAGGCGACCTCCGCGAAGCTCTCCGACGGCGTCGAGACGCTCGTGCACCTCACGGTGGCGGGCGTGGACGACATCCCGATCGACACCACGTCCGACCTCTACGCGAACCTGCTGAAGTCGCTGCGGGATTTCGGCGATCCCTCTCTCGACGTGGCGGTCGCGCTGCGACGGCTGCGTCTCCTGGTGATTGCCGCGAGCGTCGTGCTGCTGCCGGATTACGCCTGGGAGGACGTCGAGCCGAGGCTGCGTGCGGCGTTGCTCGCGTGCTTCGCCTTCATGGCCAGGGGCCTCGGGCAGAGCGCCTACCTGTCCGAGGCGATCGCCGCGGCGCAGGCGGTGGAGGGCGTCGCGTGGCTCGACGTCACGCTCTTCGACAGCGTCGGGGACGACATCGATGCGCCGCATCTCGCAGCCCTGGCCGACTCGCTCGGCCTCGAACCCTGCGTCGCGGCGCAGCTCGCGACCTTCGATACCACGGTGGCCGGCGGCATCGCGCCGGCCGAACTCGTGGTGCTGAGCGCAGCGCTTCCCGAGATGCTCACGCTGACCCTGAAAGGCCATTGAGGACATGCCATGAACGCCGACCCGGACTTTCTCTACGAGCTGGTGCCGGTCGTCTACCGGTTGCGCGACGCCGACCAGGGCTACCCGCTCCGCGCGTTGCTCCGCGTGATCGGCGAGCAGGCGGCGCTCGTCGAGAACGACATCGACGGCCTCTACGAGAACTGGTTCATCGAGACGTGCGACGACTGGGTAGTCCCGTACATCGGGGCCCTGGTCGGCTACACGCCGCTCGCCGTCGGTCCCGACGCGGACTCGAACGGCACCTGCGGCTGCGCGACGACGGCCGAAGCGGCGAGCGCTGCAGCGCTCGCACGCGAACGGATCCTCGTCCCGCGTCGCGAGGTGGCGAACACGATCCGCTTCCGGCGCCGGAAGGGAACGCTGAAGGTTCTCGAGGACCTCGCGCTCGCCGCCGGTGGATGGCCTGCGCATGCCGTCGAATTCCGCCAGCGCCTGGCGGTCACGCAGAATCTCGGCCTGCTGCATCCGCAGCGCGGGCGCAGGCCGGATCTGCGTCGCAACGCAGATTGGCGCGGACCGGCCTTCGATCGCCGGGCCCGGACGGTCGACATCCGCCGGCCCGACTCGAACCGCACCACGGGCATCGACAACATCGCATCGGTGGGCGTGTTCATCTGGCGCCTGCGCGCCTGCACGATCACGTCGGCGCCCGCGTATTGCTACGAGGACGAAGCGCCGAACTGCTTCCTCTTCAGCGCGCTCGG
>CAXTPX010000312.1:0-4739 GCA_964246005.1 uncultured Burkholderiaceae bacterium
GAGGAGGCCGCCGGCGAGCGCGCCGAGCACGCCGAGCAATGCGCCTTCGGTCGCCAGTTCCGCGACGATCTGGCGCTTCAGGACGCCGATGTGTCGCAGCATGCCGAACTCCTTCGAGCGGGCCAGCGTCTGCGCGGAGAATGTCGCGGCGACACCGGCAAGGCCGATCGCGATCGCGACGGCCTGCAGCAGGTACGTGACCGCGAAGCTGCGATCGAAGATCGCCAGCGACAGCTTGCGGATCGCACCGGGCTCGGCGAACTCGGCGCGGCTTCGCAACGCATCCGGCAACGCGGCGCGCAGTCGTTCGGTCACGTCGCGGGCCGATCCATCCGTCGACACGAGGTCGATCGCTGCGTCGGTGAAGCGCGTGTCGCCGGTCAGCCGTGTGTAGTCGTCGCGTCGGATCACGACGCTGCCGAACTGGCGCGCGTAGTCCCGCCACACGCCGGCCACGACGAAGCGGGCGGCCGACACCGGTCCGTCGGGCGACGGCGACGCGGCGATCGGCAGCTCGAACGGCTTGCCGACCGAGGCGCCGTAGAGGTCGACCATCGCTTCGGACACCCAGACCGGGATCGCGTTGCCGAGGGCGGCGGGCGACGCCGACGCGATCAGCGGCAACGTGTCGCCCGGGTGGTCCGGGTCGACGCCCCGCACGATTAGGCTGACCGCGGGCCGCGACGGCGACAGGTTCAGCGGCACGACCTTCTGCAGCTCGATGCGCCGGACCCCATCGACGCGGCGCAGCCGGTCGACATCGTCCGGCGCGAGCCCCCCTTCGCCCGCGCCGCCGGTCCGCAGGTACAGGTCCGCGGCCAGGATCTGCCCGAGCCACGCGTCGACCGAGTGGCGGAAGCTGCCGATCATCACCGTCATCGCGACCATCATGCTGGCCGACGCGACGATCCCGCAGAGCGCGACCGATGCCGCCGACGGTGCGGCCCACAGGCGCCGCAGCGCGAGGTCGATCGCCACCGCGCGCGGCCGTTCGCTCCGCGCGAGCGGCGCGAGCAGCAGGCGCACGATCGACGGCATCGCCGCGATGCCGCCGAACAGCAGCAGGGTCATCGCGACGTAGCCCGCGATCGGCAGCCCGCCGATCGCCGGCATCGCCGCGCAGATCGCCGCCGCGACGATCAGTCCGGACGCCCACCACGGCGACGCGCGACCGACGCCCGCATCGCCGCCGGCAGACTTCAACGCGACCGCGGGCGCGGCGCGCGCCGCGGCGCGCGCCGGAAAGAAGCTGCCGACCAGCGCGGCGCCGAGCCCGAGCACGAAGAACAGCGCCGCCGCGTCGGGCGCCGCGATCACGAGTCGATGCAGGTCGAAGCCGGTCGACCTGGCGAAGAAGCCGCCCCCGAGGTCGCCGCCGAGGAAGCGCAGCGCCGCCGCCGCGAAAGCGATCCCCGCGACGAGTCCCAGCGCGCCGCCGACGATGCCCTGCAGCGTGCCCTCGGCCAGCACCTGCGCCACGACGCGGCCACGCGTGACGCCGATCACGCGCAGCAGCGCGAGCTGCGCGCGCCGTCGTGCGACGGCGAGCGACTGCGTCGAATAGACCAGGAACGCGCCGGTGAAGAGCGCCATCAACGCGAGCATGTCGAGGTTCACGCGATACGCGCGCGACAGGTCGCCCGTCCGCGCGCGGTCGTCGGCGGCGGTGACGACCTGCGCATCGGGTGGCAGGATCGCGGCGACCGCGGCGCGCACCGTCGCGAGGTCGGCGCCCTCGACGAGCTGCAGGTCGATGCGCGTCAGGCGGCCGAGCCGGTCGAGCTTCCATTGCGCGCCCCCGATGTCCATCGACGCATGCAGCAGGTGCCGCGACCCGGCCGGATTGGACGGGGATGCGTCCCGGGCGCCCTCGTCGTCTTCGGCGACGGTGCCGGCGATGCGCAAGGTCACGGTGCGACCGTCGACCTGGACGTCGAGCGGGTCGCCGACGCGCTTCCTCGTCGCCGTGAGGAGCGAAGGCGTGACGAAGATCGCGTCGGCATCGAACCAGCCGTTGGCGGGCGATCCCGGGCTCCGATCGGCGGCAGCGTGATCATCGGTACGCGGGCGCCCGACCACGGCCGGCGTCACGCGCACCGCTCGCAGGAAGTCGGCGCCCGTGATGCGCAACGCGATGCCGGCATCGTCGGTCGAGACGACATCGCGCTCGACGATGGGGCTGGCCACCGAGATGAACGAGGCCAGCGAGCCCTCGTACAGGCGGGCGTAGACCGCCTCGTCGAAGCCGCGATTGCCGGTGCCGACGATCTGCAGGTCGGCCGATCCGCGGATCTTGTTCAGGCCGCCGGTGAAGTTGTCGAGGGCGACCGCGTTGACCAGGTGGACCGCGAAGCCGAGCGCCACGCCGATCGCGATCGCCACCACCGACAGCGCGTTGCGGACCGGTTGTGCGCGCCACTCGCCCCAGGCGAGCCATCCGAAGAGCGTCATGCGGCCCGGCCGCTCGAACGATGCGACGCGTCGAATGGCCCTTCCGTCGTCCGCAGTGGCGACAGCCCGGTCGCCCGCAGCGACAGCACGCGATCGGCACGGGCCGCGGCGACCTCGGAGTGCGTGACGAGCAGCGTCGCCGCGCCGCTGTCGCGGCGGCGTTCATCGATCACGGCCAGCACGCGCGCCGCAGTCTCTGGGTCGAGGTTGCCGGTCGGTTCGTCGAGCAGCAACAGCGCGGGTCGGTGGACCAGCGCGCGCGCGATCGCGACGCGCTGCAACTCGCCACCGGACAGCACGGTCGGGAAGTCGCGACCGCGTCCCTCGAGGCCGACGGCATCGAGCATCGCGGTCGTGCGCGTGCCGACCTCGCGACGCGCGACGTGCTGGAGGACCAGCGGCAACGCGACGTTCTGCTCGATCGTCAGATGCGGCAGCACGTGGAACGCCTGGAACACGAAGCCCATGCGGTCTCGTCGGACGACGGTCGATGCGTCGTCGTCCATCGTCGCGAGGTCGCGGCCTTCGAAGCGCACGCCGCCCCCGTCGACGCGGTCGAGGCCGGCGACGATGTTGAGCAGCGTCGACTTGCCGATGCCCGATTCGCCCATCACGGCGACGAACTCGCCTTCGGCGAGCACGAGGTCGAGCGCCGAATACAGCACGCGACCGTTCGGCAGGCGCTTCTCGATGCCGGTGATCTGGAGGAGGGGGGTGGTCACGGAAGGTGTGAAATTGCGGATGCGGCACCCGACGTCACGGGGTTCCCGCCGCGGGAACGACGGATTTGAGAGGGGTCGTTTCCATCGCCACTGTCGTTCCCGCGAAAGCGGGAACCCAGCGTCGTCACCCCGCTAAGCGGCCATCCCGAACAACATCGACGACGCCCCCGGCAGAGCAGCAGCAACCTGCGTGCCGTCCGCCGCCGCCATCGCCTCGATCTCCGCCGCCAGCGCTTCGAGCTGCGCGACGTTGGTCACGATCCGCGCGCGAAAGCCTTCGTCGTCGAGCTCGTCGCAGAGACCTCGATTGAGTTCGGCGAACCACGGCAGGCTGGCCTGGTCCAGCATCGTTCCACCCGCCGCAGCCCGGGTCCCGGCCTCCGTCGCGGCGCCCCACTCGCGCAACGTCTCCTGCACCGACGCGTTCAGCCGGCGCGCGCGCTGCAGCGGTTCGCCGAGCGCGACGATCACCGCGCGATCGGTCAGCCGTTCCTGGAAGAACAGCTGGCACAGCACGCCCCAGTAGTACGTGTAGTCCCACAGGACCTTGACCGGCATTACGCGCTCGTTGCCGAACAGGCGGTACTGATCCTGGTACAGCGTCAGCGTGCTCTCGTAGAACGAGCGGAACAGCTCGCCGTAGAACAGCGCCTGCGTGCGGATGGGCTCGCCGCGCCGCTCGGTCCGGATCAGATCCGTGATGAACGTGTTGCCGATCGCGATGAAGTCGGATCCTGGCGAGTAGAACGGATCGAGGAACCAGCCGGCCTCGCCGGTCAGCGCCCAGCGATCGGTCGAGAAGGTCTGCTTGCAGCCGTACGAGAAGTTCCTGAAGTACGCGAAGTCCATCAACGCATCGGGCTTCTTCGCGAGGACGTTGCGGATCTCGTCGTGGACCGACGGCTGATGCTGCGCGATCCAGTCCATCGCACGGTCGAACGTGTCCATCGACTTCAGCGGATGCATCGCGGCGTCCGCGACGATGCCGACCGAGTGGGCACCGGAACCGAGCGGAATCAGCCAGAGCCAGTAGCCCGGCCCGCACAGGTGATTGGTCGACAGCCAGCGCGACGACGGCGTGCAGCGCGCCCGCCAGGCCGGGTCGTCGACCCACGTGTCGATCTCGAGGCGTGCCGACAAGCGGAACCACACCGCGTTGGCATCGTGCTCGTTCTGCTCGGCCAGATCGAGCTTGCGCTTCAACAGACCGGCCCGACCCGACCCGTCGATCAGCCAGTCGGCGACGATCGTCTCGCGCTGTCCGTCGTGTTCCACCTCGACGCGATGTCCCGCGCGGTCGACCTCGATGCGTCGCACGACCGTGCCGACGTCGTAGCGCGCGCCGCGACGGACCGCCTCGTCGCCGAGAAAGTTCTCGAAGACGCCGCGATCGATCTGCCACGACGGCGTCGTGAGAAAGCGACTCGCGCCGAGCTCGGTGACGTCCTGCAGTTCGCGCCGGCCCTCCGAGAAGAAGAAACGGAATCCGAACTTGCGCAGGTGATGCGCGTCGAGGTGCTCGCGCAGGCCGAGCGTGTCGGCGAAGTAATGGGCACCGATCTCCAC
>CAXTPX010000313.1:0-4732 GCA_964246005.1 uncultured Burkholderiaceae bacterium
CGTGCCGCTGGGCGTCATCTCCGCCTCCGTCTATGGCCCGGAAGCGGCGCTCTTCTGCGATCTGTTCGATGCAAAGGTGCGCTACACCGGCATTTCGTTCGTCTATCAATTCTCGGCGATCTTCGCAGGCGGCATCACGCCGATCATCGCGACCGCGCTGGTCAAGTCGGGCGGCGGCGAGCCGTGGCAGCTGTGTGCCTACATCCTGTTCGCCGGCGTCGTGTCCGCGTTCTCCGCCTGGCTGATCGGTCGCCATCGAAGCTACGTCGCATGAACCCGGGCGGCTGACGATCAGGCCGCGCCGAGCCCGTCGACCACCGCACCCGTCGTGAGCCCGGTGGTCGCGCTCGCTGCGAAGGTCACGGGCGACAAGGGCGGTGGCAATCCCTTGCACTCCTCGAAGACCCGCACATGGCAGGTCGCGCAGATGTCGCGATCGAGCCGGGCGAAGATCGACGCGATCGCCTGCCGCTTGGTCGCGAAGATGTGATCGACACCGAGCGTGTCCACGTGTCCCAGGCGCTGCCATTGTTCGAGCACCGGTCGTCGCGGACGATGGAAGTACAGGTCGCCACCCAACGCCCGACGCGCGGCGAGTTCGCCGTACCACAGCTCGGCCGCGGGCAGGTCGATGAAGTTCATGCTCTTCGCCATCACGAGCAGATGCTTCGGCGCCGGCTGTTCCCGCAGCGCCCGCAGCTGATCGGCGACGTACGGCACCGCGCCGAAGTAGACCTCGCCTTCCATGCGGATCATCTTCAGCTGCGGACATTCGGGCAGCGGCTTCGCCACGTCGGCCAGCACGACGAACGGCCGGTCGTGCTCGGTGCTGTCGAAGCCCATCACGCGCATGAACGGACGCGAGGTGCGGTACAGGTAGGTGACGAGCGACAGGATCGTACCGAGCAGGATCGCCATCTCGATGCGGATGGTCAGCGTCGCGATGCACGTCGCCATCGCGATCGCGAAGTCCTGTCGGCTGTGGCCGTACAGGCGGCGCCAGCCGGCGATGTCGAGGAGCGACCAACCCACCACCAGCAGCAGCGCGGCGATCGCCGGCATCGGGATGAGGGCGAGGACCGGCGACGTGAACGCGATCAGGAGCAGCAGCCACAGCGACGCGAACACGGCGGCGAGCGGCGTGCGCGCACCGGCCTCGAGGTTCGGCATCGAGCGGTTCAGCGACCCGCACGACACGTACGACGAGAAGAAGCCGCCGACGATGTTCGACAGGCCCTGGCCCCGGAACTCGCGATTCGTGTCGATCGCCTGGCCCGAGCGCCCCGCGACCACCTTCGCGATCGAGACCGACTGACCGAGCGCCACGATCGTCAGCGCGAACGCGATCGACAGCAGCTCGGGAATGCTCCCGAGCGCCACGCCGGGCCAGTGGAAACGCGGCACGATCGGCGGAATCGCGCCGACCACGGCGACGCGACCCCATTGCACGAGCGTCGTCTGGTTGATCGCGAACGCGAGCGCGGTTCCCGCCGCGAGACCCATCAGCATGAACGGCCAGCGCGGCACCGTGCGCCGGAGCACGAGCACGATCACGAGCGTCGCCAGCCCGACGATCAACGCGGCCGGCTCGATGGCGCCGAGATGTTCCACGACGTGCACGACGAGCGCGATGGTGCCGTGCTGGACCGGCCCCGACAGGCCGAACAGGTCGGTCAGCGAATGGATCACGATCAGCGCCGCAGCACCGGTCAGGAACCCGCGCAGGGCCGACGGCGAGATGAAATTGGCGACGGCGCCCAGGCGCAACGCACCGATCAGCCATTGCATCACGCCGACCATGACGGTGACGGCGAGCGCGAGCTGGATGTAGGCCGGCGATCCGACCGCGGCGAGCGGTGCGAGCGTCGCGAACAGGGCGAGCGAGTTCGCGTTGGTCGGCCCCGAAACGACGTGCCAGCTCGAGCCGAACAGCGCTGCGACGATGCACGGCACGATCGCCGTGTACAGCCCGTACTCGGGCGGCAGCCCGGCGAGCGTCGCGAACGCGAAGCCCTGCGGCAATACCAGGAGAGCACCGAGCACCCCCGCGACCAGGTCCGCTCGCAGCGACGCGCCGTCGACGCGACCCACCCAGGGTCCGAAGAAGCGCGTCAGGAGGTCAGTCATGCCCGCCATTGTGGGGCGCCCGCGGTCGTGACGATGCGTCGGTCAGGACACCACCTGGTAGTACAGGTTCTGCGGATGCTTCGCCTGCGCGAAGAAGAACCAGCGGTCCGCGAGCAACCCGGGGATCTGGCACAGCACCGCCAGGAACCACGGCCACGTTGCGCCACCGATCAGCGCGGTCGACCCGAGCAGCACCGGCAGCGCGAAGCCCAGCACGATCAGCGCGAGCTTCATGCGCCTGACGACGGCGAGCGTGCGGCCGTGGAAGAACTCACGCGTGTTGAACGAGCCGGCCGACATCCCCATCGACTTCTGCACGAGGTTCGATGCCGTGATGCCGGTGGCCGACTGCAGCGTCGACTTGTGCTTGATCATCGCGTTGCGGCGAAGCGCGAGCATGCGCAAGGCCCAGGCGATCAGCGTGACGATCACGGCGCTCGGGCCTGCCGCCGCGAGCAGGCGGTCCTCGTGCGCCACCGCGGCCAGGGCGCACGCCAGCATCAGGCCCGACGACAGCCCGATCATCGTGAAGTTGATCGGCGTCAGCGGCTGCGCCCACTCCTCGATGAAGCGCAGGCACGCGTAGATCATTCCGGTGCAGTACCACAACACGCCGGCCATCACGATCGTGGCGAGCGGCAGGAGCGGCGTGTCGATGCCTTCGCGCAGCAGCCACCACCACAGACCCACGAGTCCGATGAACGCCGGCAGCGCGATGACCTCGCGCGAAAGCCACGACGTGCGCCACATCAGCACGGCGCGCCACGCCCGCTCGGGACGTCCGAGGTGCGCGAACGACGCGCCGAGGCCGATCACGAGCATCGCTTCGGCGACGGTCAACGCCGCGCCGACGAAGGCCGGCGCCATCGTGCGCCCGGCCAGCATCGCGAGTGCGAGCACGACGACGAGCCCTTGCGCGGCACCGGAGATGGTCGTGAAGAGGACGACCGAAAACGCCGGGTTCACGCCTTCGTTCCCATCGGACCCGACGCCGCCTCGTCGACCTTGCGGCGGGGCAGGTACTGGTTCGCCGGTCGCGTCTCCCACTCGGGCATCAGCGCATAGCCGCCGCGCTCGCGGATCGCCCTGGACACTTCCGAGTCGGGATCCTTGACGTCGCCGAACAGGCGCGCGCCGGTCGGACAAGCCTTCACGCACGCCGGCTTGCGGTCTTCCTTCGCGAGCTTCTCGTCGTAGATGCGGTCGACGCACAGCGTGCACTTCGTCATCACGTTGCGTTCCTCGTCGATCTCGCGGGCGCCGTACGGACAGGCCCACGCGCAGTACTTGCAGCCGATGCACTTGTCGTAGTCGACGAGCACGATGCCGTCTTCCTTCCGCTTGTAGCTCGCGCCGGTCGGACACACCGGCACGCACGGCGGGTCCTCGCAGTGCAGGCAGCTCTTCGGGAAATGGATCGTATCGGTGCCCGGGAAGAGGCCCGACTCGTAGGTCTGCACGCGATTGAAGAACGTGCCCGTCGGGTTCGCGCCGTACGGTCGTTCGTCGGCGAGCGGCCCGGCCGAGCCGGACGTGTTCCATTCCTTGCACGACGTCACGCACGCGTGGCAGCCGACGCAGACGTTGAGGTCGATGACGAGCGCGAGCTGGATCGCGAGCGTCTCGCCGGGCTCGGCCCGGGCGCTCTTAGTGCGAGCGACGCTGGCGGGCGGGGTCGGCGACACCGGACGCGCGGGCGCGTCGGCCACGACGTTCGACTGCAACAGGTCGGTCAGCCAGCGCATCATGATTTCCTGCGTCCCGCGAAGTAGCTCAGCACGCTCGTCGCCTTGCCGACGACACCGGGCACGGCCGGCATGGTGGCGACCTGCGGGAACGTCTCCTGCGCTTCGTCCGGCGCGACGGGCCGGATGCGCACGCGCACGTCGTACCAGCCGGCCTGCCCGGTGACCGGGTCGGAGTTGCTGATGCGGCCCGTGCCGTGCGTCCCGAACGGCAGGTCCTCCGCGATCAGGTGGTTGAGGAGGAAGCCCTTCCGCGACTCGTCGGCGCCCGGCGCGAGCTGCCAGGCACCGTCCGCCTTGCCGATCGCGTTCCAGGTCCAGACCGTGCCCGGTTCGACCGCCTCGCTGTAGCGGAGCATGCAGCGCACGCGGCCCCACTGGCTCTCGACCCAGCACCAGCCGCCGTCGGCGATCCCGGCCGCCTTCGCGGTCAGCGGATTGACCTGCAGGTAGTTGTGGCTGTGGATCTGCCGCAGCCATGCGTTCTGCGAATCCCACGAGTGGTACTGCGCCATCGGCCGCTGCGTGATCGCGTTCAGCGGATAGGCCGTCGTATCGGTCGCCGCGTATTCGAGCGGCTCGTACCAGAACGGCAGCGGGTCGAAGTACGTGTCGATGCGACTGCGCAGATGTTCCGGTGGCTGGCGGCCCTTCGTCTTGCCGCGCGCCGACAGCCTGAACAGCTGCAACGTGTCCGAATAGAGCTGCAACTGGATCACGTCGTTCTTCTGGCGCCAGCCCTTGTCCTTCGAGAAGTCGAGATAATCGCGATTCCAGTTGCGCATGTACTGCATCGATTCGGGCAGGTGGTACTGGAAGACGCAGTTGTTCTTCGCGTACATCTCCCACTGCTTCGGGTT
>CAXTPX010000314.1:0-4724 GCA_964246005.1 uncultured Burkholderiaceae bacterium
CTGCCGATCGCGCAATATCCGGACATCGCGCCGCCGACGATCGGCATCAGCGCCGCGACGATGCCGTGGCCGGGCTCGCCGCGGATCAGGATGCGACCCATCGGTCCGGGTGCGCCGATACGCGTGGTCGGCGCCCCGCGCTCGACCTTGGCTCGCGGGGCATCGCTCAGGTCGGGGCGATGCCCCTCGCGCGTGTGGATCACCAGCAAGCCGTGCGTGCGAGCCGCGGCGATCAGCAGACGGCACGGCTCGACCGCGGCGACGAGCAGCGAGACGTCGTTGCCGAGCGTCTCGCCGAAGCCGCCCGGCTCGAGAAAGTCGCGCTGCATGTCGATCACGACGAGCGCGGTGCGATCCAGGTCGATCGCGAGCGGCTCGGGTTCGGCATGAACGACGACGTTACGCATGGCGGGCTTTCGACGGTGGGCCTCTCATTGCGGTTCGCGTGCTTCGAGCCGCGGCATCGAGACGAACGACGCACCGGCCACGTCGGGCTCGCAGCGAAGATGGCCGGCGACGCGCTGCTCAGCCACGCCTCAGCTACCGGGCGAAAAAACGTTGCCGAACAGGACGACGAGGATGATGGCGATGACGAGGGCGATGAGGCCGATCACGACGAGGGCTCCCATCATCGAAGGCTCGTTGTAGAGCAGGTTTCGCTGATCCGAGCTCCGCCGCCGGCTTCCGTGTCGTTCCATGTCGGACGTCCTTACGATGTCACGAGGTCGGCCGCAACGCACCGCTGCGGGTCGTCGTTGCGCCACGTTCGGCATCGGCGAGCGGCGTGACGCCCAGGGTCGGGGCGATCGACCCCGTGCGTGGCCGCGCCCGGCGGCTCATGCGCGCGAGCCACCGTGGTCGGCAACCACGTCTCGACCGCGGCCCCGGGCCACGGCACTGCGTTCCGGAGCGACTCGCGCGAACCGCCGGCTCGAGGGCATCACGACCCCTGCCGACGACGATGCCCGTGCGATCGGGATCGATCGTGAACGGTCCGGGTGCAGCGGCGCGACGTTGCGCATGGTGTGGTCTCGACCGATCGGGCGTACCCGGACGTCGATCGCCATGCTCGATGCGGCGCGCGCGGGAATGACAAGAAAGGACAGCAAGATGCAAGCCAGCGGTCGAGGGCGTGCGGGGCCCACCGTGCGCTGATGAGACCCGTGTAGAGATAGACGCAGGCCATGAACCGGTGCACGTCGTCGAGCCGTTGCGCGGTGTCGGGCTGACCGGGATACGTCTGCAGCCAGCCGCTCATGACGGCGATCGCTGCGACGAGGCAGAGGCCGATCTGCTCGATGTGCTCGGCTGAGGGGCAGCGGGACCTGGGCCAATCGAACTCCGTTGACAGGTTGTCTCGCGACTCGCGGGGCAATCGCTCGCAACGACAACGGATCATGCCCGATGACGCAAACTCGAGATACTCCTCGCCCTCGTCAGCTCACCGGGGACTTCCGCGGCTTCGCAGACCTCGGCTTCGGGGCCGGAAGCGCCGCTGCCGTAACCCGAAGCAGACGCTGCAGCAACGCCTGGTTCTCGAGCTCCCCATCGATCCGGAAGTGCGGCTTGGCCGAAGGAAACGGCGAATGCTCGGCAACCGCGCCGAGGAGGCTCCTGCCTTCCGGCGTCGGCTTCACGTAGAGCTGGTTGTCGCAAACGAGCGCGACGACCTGACCGTTCAGGTAGAGCGCGTACTCGCCGAACATCTTCTTGAAGGCGAGTTCCCGCGGCAGAGCGATCTGGTTGCAGACGTACTCCACGAAGTCTCGATTCGATGCCACGGGCGATCGACTCGGCGATCAGGTGGGTGACGGCACGGCGCTCTCGCGAGGCCAACCGATCGCCGCCGCCTGTCGCAGGAAGGACCGAACGATGAGTCGGTGGAACGGCGTGATCAGCCGGAGATACGTGCGACCGAAGCGGTTGTGACAGTGAACGACGGTCGACAGCACCACGCTCGCGCTGGACGCCGGACCTCCGGATGCCCGGTACAGAACCGACGCTCTGAAGTCGAGATGCCGGTCGTCCTCGCCGACCAGCACCTCGAGCGGACGGACCTCGTACAGCCTGAAGATGCCGATCCGGGTGCGCTGCACGTCCGATGCCCGCAGCGCTCGCCCCGTCTTGAGACCGAATGCGCCCACGCACGAGTCGCGAACATTCATCAGCGTTGCGACCCACGCCGGCCGCCACGAGAAGATGAATCGTGCAAGCAACTCGGGATCGTGCGTGGTTCCCGGCGGAAGCTCGATCGAGTAGGCGTCGGCCAGCGACGGTCGGGCATAGAGCCCCGCGATGCAGGACTCCTCGGGTAGCGAAACGGCATGCGGCTCGGTGTCGGACATGGCTACCCCTCGAGGCCTGATCGGGATGCGAAGCAGAGAATCTAGGAGGCGCCGCCAGCCGCGTCAATCCGTTCCGATTCGGAGGCCCAAGGTCTAGAATCCCGGTTCGCCCCGACCGAGACCTCTCATGAACGCACCCGATCTTGTCCATCGCCTGAAGGCCCGCTTCCATTGGGACGATCCGCTGTTGCTCGACGCGCAGCTGAGCGACGACGAACGGATGATCCAGGACGCGGCGCGGCGTTATTGCACCGACAAGCTTGCGCCGCGCGTCGTCGAGGCGTTCCGCAACGAGACGACGGACCCGGCCATCTTCCGCGAGATGGGTGAACTGGGCTTGTTGGGCCCGACCATCCCCGAGGCGTACGGCGGACCCGGCCTGAACTACGTGGCCTACGGCCTGATCGCCCGCGAGGTCGAGCGCGTCGACTCGGGCTATCGCTCGATGATGAGCGTGCAGTCGTCGCTGGTGATGGTGCCGATCAACGAGTTCGGCACCGAGGCGCAGAAGCAGAAGTACCTGCCGAAGCTCGCGACCGGTGAATGGATCGGCTGCTTCGGTCTGACCGAGCCGAACCACGGGTCCGACCCCGGCTCGATGATCACGCGCGCGAAGAAGGTCGACGGCGGCTACTCGATCTCGGGCTCGAAGATGTGGATCTCGAATTCGCCGATCGCGGACGTCTTCGTCGTGTGGGCGAAGGACGACGAGGGTGCCATCCGGGGCTTCATCCTCGACAAGGGCATGAAGGGCCTCTCCGCGCCGAAGATCCACGGCAAGGTGGGTCTCAAGGCGTCGATCACCGGCGAGATCGTGATGGACGACGTGTTCTGTCCGGAAGACAACGCGTTCCCCGACGTGCGCGGGCTGAAGGGGCCGTTCACGTGCCTGAATTCGGCGCGCTACGGGATCGCCTGGGGTGCGCTCGGCGCCGCGGAAGACTGCATGACGCGCGCGCGTCAGTACGTCCTCGATCGCCACCAGTTCGGTCGCCCGCTTGCGGCCAACCAGTTGATCCAGAAGAAGCTGGCCGACATGCAGACCGAAATCGCCCTCGGGCTGCAAGGCTGCCTGCGCCTCGGTCGCATGAAGGACGAGGGCACGGCGTCGGTCGAGATCACGTCGATCATGAAGCGCAACTCGTGCGGGAAGTCGCTCGACATCGCGCGTCTCGCGCGCGACATGATGGGCGGCAACGGGATGTCGGACGAGTTCGGCGTTGCACGCCATCTCGTCAACCTGGAGGTGGTCAACACCTACGAAGGCACGCACGACATCCATGCGCTGATCCTGGGTCGCGCGATCACCGGCATTCAGGCGTTCCAGTAGGACGCGCCGGCGTGGCAGACCGGGTCGTCGGCCTGCCACGCTCGATGCGGGACGCGCTGGCTGCGGTGTTCGACGTCCCGCACGACACGATCGACCGGGTGCGCATCGTCGAACGCTCGCGCTTCGCGCGACTGCACGGTCGCCACGTCGCGGCGACCACGCGGCGCGGCACGATCTACCTGGCTGCGTCGCGGAAGCGCTTCGTCGCCGATCCCGAACTCGTCCTGCACGAGTACTTCCACGTGCTGCGCCAATGGGATACCGGCGCGTTGACCGTGTGGCGCTATCTGCTCGAATCGGTGCGGCACGGCTATCGCGGCAACCGCTTCGAGGTCGAGGCACGCGCCTTCACGCGCCGGCACGTCCTCGCGTTCGCGGCCCGGCTACGCCCGCCATCGGATGGCGCAATCGCGATGTCGTCCGGTGCCGCGGCGACTTCCACGACCGTGCCGGTGCACGACCCATCCTAGTAAGAGCCTCCGACGACCGGACGCGTGATGCGTCCGGTCGGAGGAACCGCCGTCAAAGCGGCGTCGAGACCGGTGCCGGCGAGATCGGAGCGCCACCCGGCCCGGCGACATAGGTCCGCGGAGAGACCGGAAGCTGCTGCCCGATACCCGGCTTGGTCCAGTCGCAGACACCGGTCGTGAACACCGCGTTCAGGCGATTCTGCTGCGCCGTCGTGAACGTGATCCCCGTGTAGTCGCTGAACACCAGCGGCTTCAACGTGCACTTGAGGATGTTCTCCAGACGCGGTCCGCCCGCGACCTGATGCGGCGACGCGTGGATCGCGAGCTTCGCATCCTGATTGCAGATCGAGAAGTCCGTCACCTTGGTCGAGAACGTGCTGTCGGTGCTCAGGTAGCAGTAATCGAAGGCACTGGCGGGCTTCGCCGCGACTACCTGGGCTGCCGTCCGTTCGCTGTTCAACGTGGCCTTCGGCGCCGTGGTGGCCAGCGTCGACAACCAGGTGTCCATCGTCAGGAACGACTGCAGCGTCAGCGCGGCAGGCGCGGTCAGGCCGGTGCTGAAGCGCCACATCACCTGGT
>CAXTPX010000315.1:0-2262 GCA_964246005.1 uncultured Burkholderiaceae bacterium
CGTTCGGTCGTCATCGTTCGGTCGTCATCGTTCCATCGTCACGATGGCAGGACTTGGAGGTTCTTTGCCCGGGGACAAGGCATTCTTGCTGACGGCGAATCATGCAGAAACCGTGCCACGGGTCTCCGCGACGAGGCGCTTCAACTCGGGCAGGCACGACCCGCACTGCGTGCCGCACTTGAGCAGCGATTGCAGGGTCGACAAGCGTTCGGCAGCTTCGCCGTCCAGTCGTTCGAGCGTCGCCGTGATCTCGGCGGCGCCCACGTTCCAGCAATTGCAGACGATCCGACCGCGCGTCTTGAAGCCGACCGGTGCACTGGTTCCCGGCTTGAGCAGCAGGCGCCCGAGTTGCGTCACGGGCAAGCCGCCTTCGAGGTATTCGCGCAGCCAGCCCTCGGCCGACCAGTCGCCGCGCAACGAGACCGCGCCCAGCACATCGCCTCGCACCAGCACGCGGCGCGCGTGCCCGCGCCGCGCGTCGTCATACCTCAACAAGTGCGACGGCGATTGGCCGGCGGCGATGCCGACGTCCGCCTGCCCCGCGTGCGCACCGATCCCGACCGCCGCTTCGACGAACGCGACCGCGTCGTCGTCGAGCGCCTGGTCGTGCGCGGCTCGGAAGAGGATACCGGTCATCGGTCGCTGTGCCCCCGTACCGTCGCCCTCGGCGGTCCGGCCGAACGGCACGCAGGACGCGTAAGCGAAGCGATCGAAGCGCGTGCGCAGCCGCGCGAGCGTCGCCGGCAGCGCCTCGGCGTCGATCCATCCGAACGTCACGAGTCGCCAAGGAAGATCGAGCTTCACGATGCGGACCGCCGCGTGCTTCAACTCGGGTTGCTTCGAGTCCGGGTCGAACACCGGCGACGTGACGGTGTTCACGCCATGCCGATCGCCCATGCCACCGACGTATTCCTCGCCCCAGTGCATCGCGACGAACACCTGCCCGGCGCGCATCGCATCCGAGACGCGCACGCGCAACGCCTGGCTGCCGCGCCGGCTCGACACCTGCACGAAGTCGCCATCGGAGACCAGACGCCGTTTCGCATCGATCTCCGACAGCTCGACGGTCGGCTCGGGGCTGTGCGCGAACAGCTGCGGTACGGTGCCGGTGCGGCTGAGACCGTGCCACTGGTCGCGCAGCCGGCCGGTGTTGAGCGCGAACGGAAAGCGTGCGTCAACCGGCTCGGCGACCGGCTTGAACGGCGTGACGACGAAGCGTGCGCGACCCGTCGACGTCGGGAAGACGCCATCCTCGTAGAGACGTTTCCTGCCTTCGACATCGCCGGTACGGAACGGCCACAACTGCGGCCCGCGCGCTTCCAGAATTGCGTACGAGAGCCCCGTGATGTCGAGGTCGCGGCCGCGGGTCGTCTCGCGATGATCGTTCCAGATGGACTCGGCGTCCGCGTACGCGAAGAGACTCGGCCGCGACGGCCGGTCGAGCCGCGCCTCGAGCCGCCGCGCGAAATCGCAGACGATCGCCCAGTCGTCTCGCGCGCTGCCGGGTGGCGCCACCGCCTGCCGCACGCGGCTGATGCGGCGCTCGCTGTTCGTGACCGTGCCGCTCTTCTCGCCCCAGGTGGCCGCGGGCAACACCACGTCGGCGTAGCGTTCGGTCGCGGTCGACGCGAACGTCTCCTGCAGCACGACCAGTTGGGCTTTCGACAGCGCTGCGTGGACCTTGTCCTGGTCCGGCATCGACTGCGCCGGGTTCGTGCAGGCGATCCACACCGCCTTGATCGTGCCGTCGGCGAGCGCGTCGAACAGTTCGACGGCCGTCCTGCCATGCCCCGACGGCACGTCGTCGACGCCCCACAGCGCGGCGACCTCGGCGCGATGTAGCGGATCGGACATATCGCGATGCCCCGACAGCAGGTTCGCCATGCCGCCGACCTCGCGCCCGCCCATCGCGTTCGGTTGCCCAGTCAGCGAGAACGGCCCTGCGCCGGGTCGACCGATCTGTCCGGTCGCGAGATGCAGGTTGATCAGCGCCGCGTTCTTCGCGGTCCCCGCGGCCGACTGGTTGAGTCCCTGGCAGTACAGCGACAGCGCCGCGTTCGCTCCGCCGAACCAGCGTGCGGCCGTCGAGAGGTCCTCTTCCGTGATGCCGCAGGTGGTCGCGACGAAGCGTGGCGTGTAGTCGCGCACCAAACGCTTCAGGTCGGCCCACCCCTCGGTGTGTTCGGCGATCCACTCGGTCGCGATGCGGTCGTCCCACAGGCACAGGTGCAGGAGGCCGTTGAAGAGCGCCACGTCGGTGCC
>CAXTPX010000315.1:2272-4714 GCA_964246005.1 uncultured Burkholderiaceae bacterium
GAGATGGAGGTCGGCCTCGCGCGCCGTGTCGGTCCGGCGCGGGTCGACGACGATCGTGCGCATCGGACTTCCCCGCGCGATCGCCTGCGCCCGCGCGTCCTCGATGCGGCGATACAGGATCGGATGTGCATAAGCCGTGTTGGAGCCGGCGATCAGGAGCAGGTCGGCGTGATCGAAGTCCTCGTAGCAGTTCGGCGGCGAGTCGGCCCCGAGCGTCTGCTTGTAGCCGGCCACGGCGCTCGACATGCACAGACGCGAGTTGGTGTCGACATTGTTCGTGCCGATCAGACCCTTCGCGAGCTTGTTGAAGACGTAGTAGTCCTCGGTCAGCAGTTGCCCCGAGATGTAGAACGCGACCGCGTCGCGGCCGTGTTCGTCGATGATGGCCGCGAAGCGGTCCGCCACATGGTCGAGCGCCTCGTCCCAGCCGACCTGCCGCCGCGACTCGTCGCGCGCGAGCCGCAGTTGCGGATGGTGGAGCCGGGCGCTGCGGATCACCGCGGGCGTCGCGGTGAGATGCAGCGTGCTGCCCTTCGTGCACAGGCGGCCGAAGTTGGCCGGATGGTCGGGGTCGCCGCGGACGCCGGTGATGCGGTCGTCGGTCGACTCGATGATCACGCCGCAGCCGACGCCGCAGTACGGGCAGGTCGACGCGGTTTCGCGAATCGACGCGGCGTCGTCGACACGCGTGACCGAAATCGGGATCGAAGCGCGGATCGAGGGTTCGGTGATCACGTCGGCCACTCGTCCATGAGCCGGCTCCCCCGTCGCGGGAGAGCGATCTGCATCACCGCGCTACCCGCCGCCTCATCGAACGAAGCCGGTGAGCGCGTTGACCGGGACGTCCGGTGCCGATGTGCCGCTCGGACCGTGGACTTCCGCACTGTCGAGAAACACCCGCCCTCCGTCGAGTCGCACGGTGAACGCGGTCGTACAGCCTTCGTCCGGCGGCGCGACCGTACCGTCGACGAGCCCGATGCTCCAGTTGTGCAGCGGACACGCGACGCGCTCGCCGAACACGATTCCCTGCGACAGCGGACCGCCCTTGTGCGGGCAGCGGTCGAGCAGCGCGAAGACCTTGTCGGACGCGTTGCGGAAGATCGCGATGTTGCCGCCGACCTTGCGCTCGACGACGCGTGACCCGAGCACCGGCACATCGTCGACCGCGCAGATGTCGATCCACTGCTCCATCATCGTCCCCGTCCCCGTGCGCGGCGCGTCATCGACCGCCGTCACAGCGACGCCACCGGCACGAACTGGCGCTGGTCGACCAGCGCCTTTTCCGGCTCGTGCCAGGCATCGACGACGTCCATCATCGCGAACTGCAGCCGCTCGTACAGTGCGCGACGCTCGTCAGCATCCTCGAGGACGTGTTTCTTGACGTGCTCGAGTCCGACGCGCGTCACGTAATGCACGGTGCGCTCGAGGTACCAGCCCTCCTCGCGATAAAGCTGCAGGAACGCGCCGGCGTACTCGAGGACTTCCTCGTGCGTCTTCAGCTTCACGAAGAAGTGTGCGACCTCGGTCTTGATGCCGCCGTTGCCACCGACGTACATCTCCCAGCCCGAGTCGACGCCGATGATGCCGACGTCCTTGATGCCGGCCTCGGCGCAGTTGCGCGGACAACCGGAGACGGCCAGCTTGACCTTGTGCGGCGAGTACATGCGCCACAGGTCGCGTTCGAGCTGCTGGCCCATCAACGTGGAGTTCTGCGTGCCGAAGCGGCACCACTCGCTGCCGACGCACGTCTTCACGGTCCGCAACGCCTTCGCATAGGCGAGGCCCGTCGGCATGTCCAGGTCGGTCCAGACGCTTTTCAGGTCTTCCTTCCGCACGCCGAGGAGGTCGATGCGCTGGCCGCCGGTGACCTTGACGGTCGGGATCTTGTACTTGTCGACGACGTCGGCGATGCGGCGCAGGTCGCGGGCGTTCGTCTCGCCGCCCCACATGCGCGGGATCACCGAGTACGTGCCGTCCTTCTGGATGTTGGCGTGCGCGCGCTCGTTGATGTAGCGCGATTGCGGATCGTCCTTGGCCTCGTTCGGCCACGTCGAGATCATGTAGTAGTTGAGGGCCGGCCTGCAGCTGCCACAGCCGTTCGGCGTGCGCCAGTTGAGGAAGCGCATCGCGTCGGGAATGTTCGTCAGATGCTCGTTGCGGATCGCATCGCGCGCGTTCTGATGCGTCTTGTCCGTGCACGCACACATCGGCTTGGCCGTCGGCGCCGCCGAGTAGTCGCCCCCGGCGACGAACATCAGCAACTGCTCGACGAGACCGGTGCAGGAGCCGCACGACGACGACGCCTTCGTGTGCTTGCGCACGTCCTCGAGCGTGAATAGGCCCTTCTCCTTGATCGCCTTGCAGATGCTGCCCTTGGCGACGCCGTTGCAGCCGCACACTTCGGCGTCGTCGGCCATCGAGACGGCCTTGCTCTGACCCTGG
>CAXTPX010000316.1:0-4712 GCA_964246005.1 uncultured Burkholderiaceae bacterium
GCGAGTCGCATCGCGCGACCGTGCGCGGCCTCGGCCTGCGCCGCATGAACAGCGTCAGCACGCTCGAAGACACGCCGGCGGTGCGCGGCATGATCAACAAGGTCTCCTATCTCGTGAAGGTGGTCTGAGCAGCGCCGAAAAGGGCCTGCTCGATCATTCGAAATCCGAAAGCTGCATATGAAACTGAACACCATCAAACCCGCTGACGGCGCCAAGCATGCGAAGCGCCGCGTCGGTCGCGGCATCGGCTCGGGCCTCGGCAAGACCGCGGGTCGCGGCCACAAGGGCCAGAAGTCGCGTTCGGGCGGCTTCCACAAGGTCGGCTTCGAAGGCGGCCAGATGCCGCTGCAGCGTCGCCTTCCGAAGCGTGGCTTCAAGTCGCTGACGGCGCGCTTCGTCGCCGAGGTGCGGCTGTCCGACCTCGAGAAGCTGCCGGCGAATGGGGACACGACGCAGATCGACCTGCTTGCATTGAAGCAGGCCGGCCTCATGTCGGACCTCCATCGGTCGGCCAAGGTCATCCTGTCGGGCGAGATCACGCGCAAGCTCGCATTGGACGGGGTCGCTGCGACGAAGGGCGCGAAGGCGGCGATCGAGGCGGCGGGTGGAAGCGTCGCCGACATCGTCGTCGCACCGGTCGTTCGCAAGCTGCCGTCGAAAGAAGCGCGGGCATCCGCCGCGGCTTCTCCGGCTGCCTAATTCCAGGTAAATCGAGAACCATCCCGTGGCCACGAGCCCCACAGCGAATCGCGCGATTCCCGGCAAGAGCGGCAAGTACGGTGACCTCAAGCGTCGCCTGATCTTCCTGCTCGGGGCGCTGATCGTCTATCGGATCGGTGCGCACATCCCGGTGCCGGGGATCGATCCGACCGAGCTGGCCAAGTTCTTCCAGAGCCAGCAGGGCGGCATCCTCGGCATGTTGAACATGTTCTCGGGCGGCGCGTTGTCGCGCTTCTCGCTGTTCGCGCTCGGCATCACGCCGTACATCTCGGCGTCGATCATCATGCAGTTGCTGACGGTGGTGTCGCCGCAGCTCGAAGCGATCAAGAAGGAAGGCGAGTCGGGGCGTCGGAAGATCACGCAGTACACGCGCTACGGCACGTTGCTGCTCGGCACGTTCCAGGCGCTGGGCATCTCGGTCGCGCTCGAGTCGCAGCCGGGCCTGGTGTTCGATCCGGGCTTCATGTTCCGCATCACGACCGTGATCTGCCTGATGACCGGCACGATGTTCCTGATGTGGCTGGGTGAACAGATCACCGAGCGTGGCCTCGGCAACGGCATTTCGATCATCATCTTCGCAGGCATCGCCGCAGGCCTGCCGCGTGCGCTGGGCAACCTGTTCGAGTTGGTCAACACCGGCGCGATGAGCATTCCGACGGTGATCATCATCTGCCTGGTCGCGGTCGCGGTGACGGCGTTCGTCGTGTTCGTCGAGCGGGGCCAGCGGAAGATACTGGTCAACTACGCGAAGCGCCAGGTCGGCAACAAGGTCTATGGCGGACAGAGCTCGCACCTGCCGCTGAAGCTGAACATGTCGGGCGTGATCCCGCCGATCTTCGCGTCGTCGATCATCCTGCTGCCGGCCACGATCGCGAGCTGGTTCAGTTCGGGCGACAGCATGCGCTGGCTGAAGGATGTCGCCGCTGCGCTGTCGCCGGGCCAGCCGATCTACGTGCTGCTGTATGCGGCCGCGATCATCTTCTTCTGCTTCTTCTACACGGCGCTCGTGTTCAACAGCAAGGAGACCGCGGACAACCTGAAGAAGAGCGGCGCATTCGTGCCGGGCATTCGTCCGGGCGACCAGACGGCGCGGTACATCGACAAGATCCTGATGCGGCTGACGCTGGCCGGCGCGTTCTACATCACGCTCGTTTGCCTGCTGCCCGAGTTCCTGGTGCTGTGGAAGAACGTGCCGTTCTACTTCGGTGGCACGTCGCTGCTGATCATCGTGGTGGTCACGATGGACTTCATGTCGCAGGTGCAGGCTTACATCATGACGCACCAGTACGAATCGCTGCTGAAGAAGGCGAATTTCAAGGGCGGGTTGCCGGCGCGCTGAAGCGCGAGGCAATCGCATCGGAGTCACGAAAGGTTCAATGGCAAAAGACGACGTCATCCAGATGCAGGGCGAGATTCTCGAGAATCTGCCCAACGCGACGTTTCGCGTGAAGCTGGAGAACGGGCACGTGGTGCTCGGGCATATCTCCGGAAAGATGCGGCTGCACTACATCCGCATTCTTCCCGGCGACAAGGTGACGGTCGAGGTCTCGCCGTACGACCTCTCGCGGGCCCGGATCACGTTCCGCGCCAAGTAAGAGGTTCGCAGTAAGGAATATTTACCCGTAACAGCGCAGGACCAACGGAAGTCGGGGGATCAAATGAAAGTACTCGCATCGGTCAAGCGGCTCTGCCGCAATTGCAAGATCATCAAGCGCAAGGGCGTCGTTCGCGTCATCTGTGCGTCCGACGCGCGCCACAAGCAGCGCCAGGGCTGATCCGGCTCCAACGACCCAGTCATCAGATAGGAACGAGCATGGCCCGTATCGCCGGCATCAACATCCCGAACCACCAGCACACCGACATCGGCCTCACGGCCATCTTCGGCATCGGCCGTCCGCGCGCGCGCTTCATCTGCGCCGCTGCGAGCGTCGACGTCACGAAGAAGGTCAAGGACCTCGACGACGCGGAGATGGAGCGTCTCCGCGACCAGGTCGGCAAGTTCCTGGTCGAAGGCGATCTGCGCCGCGAAGTGTCGATGAACATCAAGCGGCTGATGGACCTCGGCTGCTACCGCGGCCTCCGTCATCGCCGGGGCCTGCCGGTTCGTGGCCAGCGGACGCGCACCAATGCGCGAACGCGCAAGGGTCCGAAGAAGGCAGCGGCGTCGCTGAAGAAGTAAGCAACGCAGCCGTCGCACCGATCAGAACGATAAGGAAACAGCATGGCAAAGGCACCGAACAACGCAGCCGCGAATCGCGTCCGCAAGAAGGTTCGCAAGAACGTCTCGGACGGCATCGCGCACATCCACGCGTCGTTCAACAACACGATCATCACGATCACCGATCGCCAGGGCAACGTGCTGGCGTGGGCATCGTCGGGCGGTGCGGGCTTCAAGGGTTCGCGCAAGTCGACGCCGTTCGCGGCGCAGGTCGCATCGGAGACCGCTGGTCGTGCGGCGCAGGAGCAGGGCATCAAGAACGTCGAGGTCCAGATCAAGGGCCCGGGCCCGGGGCGCGAGTCGTCGGTACGCGCGTTGAACGCGCTGGGGATCAAGATCGTCAGCATCACGGACGTGACGCCAGTGCCCCACAACGGTTGCCGCCCTCCGAAGCGCCGTCGCATGTAATCACCCGTCGTTCCCGCGAAAGCGGGAAACCAGCGTCGTTCGCGGACGCCGCCGGATCCCCGCCTTCGCGGGGATGACGAACAAGAGAGTGGTACGTACTTCCCTTGCCTGGCGCCCTTCGGGTCCAAAGACCAGGCTGACCGTCTCCCGAGACGTACTGAAAGGCAGCAAACCATGGCACGCTATATCGGTCCGAAGTGCAAGCTCTCGCGTCGCGAGGGTACCGACCTGTTCCTCAAGAGCGCCCGTCGCTCGCTCGACTCGAAGTGCAAGCTCGACAGCAAGCCGGGTCAGCATGGCCGCACGTCCGGCATGCGGACGTCGGACTTCGGCAAGCAGTTGCGCGAGAAGCAGAAGGTCAAGCGCATGTACGGCATCCTCGAGCGTCAGTTCCGTCGCTACTTCGAGGAAGCCGATCGTCGCAAGGGCAACACCGGCGAGAACCTCCTCGGCCTGCTCGAGTCGCGTCTCGACAACGTCGTCTACCGCATGGGCTTCGGCTCGACCCGCGCCGAAGCACGCCAGCTCGTCAGTCACAAGTCGATCGCGCTGAACGGCACGACGGCCAACATCCCGTCGATGCAGGTCAAGTCCGGCGACGTCGTCACGGTGCGCGACAAGGCGAAGAAACAGACCCGCATCGTCGAGGCGATGTCGCTCGCGCAGCAGGGCAACTTCCCGAGCTGGGTCAACGTCGACTCGACGAAGATGGAAGGCACGTTCAAGTCGATGCCGGAGCGGAGCGAGATCGCGGCCGACATCAACGAGTCGCTGATCGTCGAGCTCTACTCGCGCTAACAACGCCTGCCGTCCCCGCGAACGCGGGGGACCCAGCGGCGTGCGCCGTCACTGCAACGACGCTGGGTTCCCGCTGTCGCCGGGACGACGAAAATCATGATCTTCGCGACTGCCACGGCGCGGGGCGAACCTCCAGTGGCATGACAAGCAGCCTTATCGATCTAACGCATCGAGGGCATTGCAAAGGAAAAGACAAATGGCAACGAACGCATTCCTGAAGCCCCGCCAGATCGAAGTCGAAGGCGCGGGCCCCAACATGGCCAAGGTCACGATGGAGCCGTTCGAGCGAGGCTACGGCCACACGCTCGGCAACGCGCTGCGTCGCATCCTGCTGTCGTCGATGAACGGCTTCGCGCCGACCGAAGTGTCGATCGCGGGCGTGGTGCATGAATACTCGACGCTCGACGGCGTGCAGGAGGACGTCGTCGACATCCTGCTGAACCTGAAGGGCGTCGTCTTCAAGCTGCACAACCGCGACGACGTCGTGGTCACGCTGAACAAGGAAGGCGAGGGCCCGGTCACGGCCGCCGACCTCGAGCTGTCGCACGAAGTCGAGGTCGTCAATCCC
>CAXTPX010000317.1:0-4685 GCA_964246005.1 uncultured Burkholderiaceae bacterium
CGTCACCGACCTTCGGGCGCTGGACGCTGGCATCGCGCCGCCTCGCGAACGAGGGCAGCGTCGGTGCGCCGGCCTACCACCTCGCATTCGAACCGATCGCCACCGAATCGATGACGTGGCAAGCAGGCGACATCGCGGTCGTTCGCCTGCCGACCGGCGCGCAGCGCGAGTACTCGATCGCGTCGTTGCCATCGGACGGTCGCGTCGAACTGCTGGTGCGGCAGGCGATGCGTCCCGACGGCCGCATGGGCTTCGGTGGCGAGTGGCTGACCACGACGATGACGATCGGCGCATCGACCGACCTGCGCATCCGTGCCAATCACGGCTTCCGGCTGGAAGGGGTCGACGTGACGACACCGTTGATCCTGATCGGCAACGGCACCGGCATCGCGGGTCTGCGCGCCCATCTCAAGGCGCGCATCGCGGCCGGCGCGCGCCGCAACTGGCTGGTGTTCGGCGAGCGCAATGCGGCGTTCGACGACTACTACGGGCAGGAGATCGGCACGTGGCTCGACGAAGGGCTGCTGGAGAAGCTCGACACCGCGTTCTCGCGCGACGGAGCGGACCGCGTCCACGTGCAGGACCGACTGCGCGACCGGTGCACGACCGTCGCAGCGTGGATCGCCGACGGTGCAGTGCTGCTCGTCTGCGGCAGCGCCGACGGCATGGCCGGTGGCGTCGATGCCGCGTTGAAGGCCATCGTGGGCGACGATGCGGTCGACGACCTGATGGCCGCCGGCCGCTATCGTCGCGACGTGTATTGAGCCGGCTCGCTCGCACCCGTCGTTATCGGGAACGACGCGCGGCCCACACCTGCTCAGAACCCGTCGGGATCCCGACCCGAATCGACGAAGGTCGCGAGTTCGCGACGGTCGCGCTTCGTCGGCCGACCCTTCCGCGTATCGGCCGGCTCGCGTTCGAGTCGTCGCCTTGCTTCCGCGGCGAGTCGCGCGGCGAGGCTGACCTCGGTCTCGGCATAACGCGTCTGCGCGATCGGCGCCGCGACGCGCACATCGTCGAGGATCAGCACGCGCACCTCGCGTTCGATGCCGCCGATGCGCAGGGTCACGAGATCGCCGACGTGCAGCGCCTTCGCCGGCTTGACGCGCTGCTCGTCGACGCGCGCCTGGCCGACGTCGATCGCATCGGCGGCCGCGCCGCGCGTGCGATAGAAGCGCGCGGCCCACAACCACTTGTCGAAGCGGACAGTCCCTGTCGCTGTGTCCGGCGCCGTCTTGCGCTGGCTCATGCGGCCCGTTGTGGTCGCATCCGCGTGACCGGGTGCACTGCATCGGGCGCGACGACGAACACGCGATCGTCGGGCAGCGCATCGACGATCCACGTACCGGTGAACGCACCGAACGCCGGCAGCACGCCGACGCGCGACCCGGCTTCGTGGCCGAACCAGAAGCACGGCAGTCGGAGATCGCCGCCACGTCCGAGGAGTCGGAAGCCCGGGTGCAGGTGACCTGCGAGGACGTAGCCGCGCTCGCACGGTTCGGGGTGATGGCGCATCGAGAACGGGCCCACGACATGCGACTCGTCGACGACCTCGATGCCGAGTCGCGCCGGCGGGTCCCCGGCCCGCGAGTCGTGGTTGCCGCGGACCAGCGTCATCGCGACCGTCGCACGACGCGCGCGCCAGCGGGCCAGTGCATCGATCGTCTGCGTGCCCTGCGCCTCGCGTGCGTGCAGGAAATCGCCGAGGAACACGATGTGCTCGACCGCCCATCGATCGATCAACGTGTCGAGCCGTTCCAGGTTGTCCGCGGTGGTGCCGTGCGGGACGGGGAAGCCCAGCGCGCGGAACGTGGCGGCCTTGCCGAAGTGCGCGTCGGCGACCAGCAGCATGCGTTGCTCGGCCCAGAAGACGGCGCGTTCGGGAACGAGGTGCAGGGTCTGTCCGGCGAGGGTGGTTCGATGCATCGACCGGATTTTAGCCCGGGCGGCGGCTCACCTCCGCACGCGAGCTACGGTAGCTGCACTGGCGAACTCTACCTACATCAGCAACGGAGCTGGCGTGCCGTCCGACTCCGGTTCGATTTTGATCCTCTGGTGCGCCTACCCGACGTTCGTCGGGCAGGCTCAGGCCGCACGAGACAACGGTGTCTCGTACAGCCCTTCGAGTTCCTTCCGGATCGCGTAGGCGCGGGTCGACGTGTCCACGGCCACGTCGTTCCAAGACAGGCTGGCGCCCTTGGCGACCGGTCGCACGACCCTGACGTCGTGCGCGAGGCCGAGCGGCAGGCCGCCGATCGCGAGCGACGTCGCAGCCGGCAGCAGCTTGCCCCAGACGGTGTAGCCGCCTTCGCCGTCCAGCACGTCGCCGGGCTCGAGGTCGCGTTTCGCGGTGGCGACGACGTCGGCATTCCAGCAGGTCGCGACGCCGGTCGCCTCGCGGCGCAGCGCGACGCTCGCGACCGACAGGCCGACCTCGAGCCCGATCAGGTGCCAGCGCTTGTAGAGCGTGAAGTAGCGGCCGCTCGGATCGGTGTGCGCGTTGTACTCCTCGAAGCAATTGCGGATGTACTCGGTCTCGCCTTCGACCGTGACCCACACGCCCATGCGGATGTCGTACGGAATGGCACGACCGTCGGCTTCGAGCGACGAGATCACCTCGACCATGCCCTTCCGTTCGAGCACGCCGCCTTCGGCGATCGGGCGGGTCACGAACGGAATGTCCTCGACGCTGGCCGGCGGATACAGCAGGCCGTCGCTCGGCACCGTCAGGCCGGTCGCATTGGCGACCGCGGTGCATTCGATCGAGGGCTTCGAGCCGTCGAGGAAACTGTTGAACATCTTCGGGTTGAGGCCGCCACGCGCGGCCTGCTCGGGCGTGAGGCCGTAGTTGCCCCACACGGTCTCGGGTGTCGATTCGCTGAAGTGCGGCAGCCACTTGTGGCCGCGGCCGGCGGCCACGACCGGGAAGCCGCAGGTGCGCGCCCAGTCGACCAGGTCGCAGATCAGGGCCGGCTGGTCGCCGAACGCGAGCGAGTAGATCACGCCGGCCTCGGCAGCACGGCGCGCCAGCAGCGGGCCGCAGAACGCGTCGGCCTCGACCGTCACGTTGACCACGTGCTTGCCGTGCGCGAACGCCGCGAGGCAATGGTCGACGGCGGCGATGGGGTGGCCGGTGCACTCGACGACGACGTCGATCGCCGGATGCGCGACCAGCGCCTCCCAATCCTCGCCGATGTGGGTCGTGCCGTCGCGAAGAGCCGTGTCGAGACTCGTGGCGCGGGTGCGCGCGTCGTGCCATCCGACGCGGGCGAGGTTGATGCGCGCCGCGTCCGGCGACAGGTCGGCGATCCCGACCAAGTGAACGCCGGGCGTCCGCGGAATCTGTGCGAGGTACATCGAGCCGAACTTCCCGGCGCCGATCAACGCGACGCGGATCGGGTCGCCGTCAGCGGCACGGCGCTGGAGCTGCTGGTGAAGGCTCATCGCGGGTCTCCTTTCGTGTTGATCTAGCGTCGATCTTAGCCCGCTCAGCCGGTCCGCACCCGCTTGATGTAGCCCCGCTCGCGCCCGACTTTTCGACGCTTGTGTTTGGCCGCGGCCGTCACCGCGTTCGCATCCTCGCGCGGACGTTCCGCGGCGCTGGCGTCGCCGACGACTTCTTCGTCGGATGCAGCGGCTTCGAGTTCGGCCAGCATCCGCGCGACGCGCTCCGCGAGCTTCTCGGTCGTGACCTCTTCGCGAAAGCGCTCGACCATCAGCGGGAACGAGAACGGCGTCGCGTGCGGCGGCTTCATCAGGCACAGGTCCCACGTCGTCACGCGTTCGAGCGTCGCGCGCAGGCGGCCGATGTCGAGCTCCTGTTCGAGCGCCTCGGTCTCCGCCTGCGTCAGCAGCAGGTTGCCCGCGTCGTGCTTGCGGAACACTTCGTAGAAGAGGCTCGCGCTCGCCTGCACGTGACGTCCCGACTTGCGCTCGCCGGGATACCCCGAGAACACCAGCCCCGAAATGCGCGCGATCTCGCGGAAACGCCGTTGCGCGAGCTCGCTCGCGTTCAACGAGGCGATCACGTCGGCGAGGAGGTGGTCGGTCGAGAACAGCCCGTCGGCAATCAGCTGCTCCCAGTCGAACGGCTCGGCCGACATCAGTTCGAAGCCGTAGTCGTTCGACGAGATCGAGAAGGTGCCGGGCTTCTCGCGTGCCGCACGCCACGCGAGCAGCGCACCGAGGCCGATGTGCACGAGCCGTCCGGCGAACGGGTAGCACAGGAAGTGATGGCCCTCGAACGACGTGATCATCTCGCACACGAGACGCCCGGTGATCGGCAACGACGACCAGCGCTGCTGCAGTTGAAGCAGCGGTCTCACCGCCCGCATCTCGGGCTCCTTCGCGAACCACGCGTCGCTCGCGTGCGCGGCCCGCGCGAGCATGTCGAGCGATGCGTCCGCGAGCTCCGACGTCAGCGCGAAGCGGCTGCCCTGCCACGTCGGTACGAGGCCGTGCTTGGTCTTCGCCTTCTTCACGAACGCCGTCATGTCGCGTACCCGCACGAGCTCGAGCACGCGGCCGCCGAACACGAACACGTCGCCCGGCTTCATCCGCGCGATGAAGCCTTCCTCGATCTGGCCGAGGCGCGCGCTGGTGGCGAGCCACGCGACGAACATCGACGTGTCGGCCGTGATCGTGCCGATGCTCATCCGGTGACGGCGCGCGAGGTCGGCGCGCGG
>CAXTPX010000318.1:0-4678 GCA_964246005.1 uncultured Burkholderiaceae bacterium
TGGCGGCGACGATGTCGCCCAGGTCCCAGCGCCTGAACTGTGCGTAGAGCTCGTAGCCGACCGCGTCCCGCACGACGTACAGCTGGAGCGTGCCTCTGCCGTCGCGGATCGACTCGAAGCTCGCCTTGCCCATCACGCGCTTCAACATCATGCGGCCGGCGATCGCGATGACTTCCGTGCCGTCGTCGAAGTCCTCGGGTTCGCGCGCGTCGTTCGCCTCGTGCAGCGCGAGCGCCCGATGGGTCGGGACGAAGTCGTTCGGGAACGCGACGCCCGCGGCGCGAATCGCGGCCAGCTTGTCGCGTCGTTCGGCGACGATCTGGTTCTGGTCGGGCAAGTCGGTGGGGGGCGTGTTCATTCGGAAGGAAAGAAGGTGGTGACGACGAAGCCGAGTCGGTCGGCCGCATCGGCCTGGACTCGATCGGCCGTGGCGAATCCGATGCAGCGGTGCTGGAGCGCGATGGCCAGATGCAGGGCATCGAGCGCCCGCAACGGAATCGGTTTGACGCGATCGATGAGGTCGCTGCCTCGGGCGAACGCCTGATCGCGCCAAGCGAGTCGCCCGAGGCTCTCGTCGGCGAGACTCTCGTCCAGGCGGTCGAGGATGGCCTTCGAACGCCGACGGGTCAGTTGACCGGCTCGCTCGCGCCGACGGATCGCGCACTTGAACTCGATCACGGCAAGCGGACTGATGAACGGATCCGCCTCTTCGCCGAACCATGCCACGAATGCCGGCGTCCCCGGCTCGCGCACATAACCTTTCAACAGGGCGGAGGTATCGACGTAGTCCACGAGGGCGGGCCGAAGGCGAAGAGCGAGCCTACCGATCGGCGCGGAACGTATCCCAATCGAACGGCGGCAGCTCCGGTTGTCCGGCGAGGAAGCGACGTTGCCGTGCAGCCCATTCGCGCGACCGCTTGCGCTGTTCCACGGCCGCGTCCGGCACGTCGATGCCCGCCGTCAATGGAACCACCTTCGCGAACGGCTTTCCGTGATGGGTCAGGATCAGCTCGCCGTCGGCCTCCAGCGCCTCGGTGATCGCGCCGTAGCCCGCTCGCATCTCACGCACGCTCAACTCACGCATCGCCGCTCCGAAGGTGTGCCACACTTTTCGATTGTGTCACAACTGGGCAGCTGCGGCAAAGCGCTGCACCGAATGAATGAATGTTCAATAGCTGCGAATGTCGTCCAGTTCCTTCGTGCCGAAGTCATCGCGTTGCAGATAGTCGGCGATCCGCGTCGCGACGTCGTCGGGCGACGACAGCTTGCCGTCGTCCTTCATCTCCCTGAAGTGCTGTCCTTCGGGAAACGAAGTGGCGTCCTGGTCCCGCAACACGACCTGCATTCCGGTGTCGATCACGCCGGGCGCGAGCGACACGGCCTTCGCCTTCCGAACCGCCCGCGCGAGATCGTGCGGCTCGGCATTGATGCAGCGGGTGAACATGTCGAGCGCGGCCTTGCCGGTGCAGTACGCGGCCGTGCCGTCCATCGGCCGGCGTGCGAGGCCCGACGAGATGTTGAGCACGCGTCGCTCGGCGTCGAGCGGCGCAGTGGCGGCGAGGAAGCGCGACGTGAACAGCATCGCCGCCGTGACGTTGACGTTGATCGACGCGGCGACGTGGGCCGCATCGAGCGCGGCGATGGGACCGATCGGCTCGGCCAGCGCCGCATTGTTGACGAGCGCGTAGAAGTTCGCGTCACGGGGCAGTCCGTCGGCGATCGATGCGGCCAGCGCATCGGTGGCCTCGACATCCGCGAGGTCCTGCAGGTACCAGTCGAGCCACGCGTGCCTGTTGCGGGCGGAGGCGGCGAGCGCGTCGTTGGCGGTGCGGGCGATGCCGACGATGCGGCGCCCGGGCGACAGCAGTCGCTCGACCAGTGCCGCGCCCAGTCCCTTCGATGCACCCGTGACGACGATGACCTGCATGCCGATCCTTGAGGTTTCGAGGCGCAGGGAAAGCCACGCGCGCCGATGGTCGATTGCGCCGACGGCCGAATGGCTTCGCGCCGAGGGTGCCGATCATAGCGTCGACGCGTCCGGTTCAACCCCGCACCGGATTCGCGGTCAACGCCGACACGGCTTCAACCTTCATGTCCGACCTGCTCGCCACCGTTTGCGGAACTTCGATCGTCCTGATCGTCGCCGTCGACATCTTCCGCTCGCTGCTCGTGCCGCGTGCGAACAGCCGCGTGCTGCGCGTCGCGCCGATCCTCACGGCGGCGCTCTTCTCCAGCTGGCAGTCGCTTGCCGATCGCATTCCCGGCAAGGGCGTCCGTCAGACGGTTCGCGCGAGCTTCGCGCCGTTGATGCTGGTGCTGACGTTCGCCGCGTGGGCAGGTCTGCTGATCACCGGCTTCGGACTACTGTTCTGGGCGGACCGCGCTCATTTCTCGATCGGGTTCGCGACGCTCGGCGATGCGTTCTACTCGGCCGGCTCTGCCTTCTCGACACTCGGCGTCAACGGGACGGTGGCGGGCAATGGAACGCGCGTCGTCGTGCTGATCTGCTCGATCTCCGGCCTGGCGGTCGTGACCGTGGTCGCTACCTTTCTGATCGCGATCCAGTCGAGCTACACGACCCGCGAGACCCTCGTGCTGCGTCTCGAGTCGCACGTCACGTTACCGCCGGCCGGCATCGCGATCCTTGAAACCTACGCGCGCGAGGGCATCGTCACGCGGCTGGCTGCGTTCTTCGATGCATGGGAGGTCTGGACTGCCGAGGTCGCGATCACGCATCGGGCGTTTCCGATCATGCTGTTCTTCCGCTCGAACGACGAGCGATGCGAGTGGCTGGCCGCGCTCGGCGCCGTGCTCGACGCTGCGGCGCTGATCGATTCCACGATCGAAGAGTTGCCGGCGGAGGCGCGGGCCAGCACGCACTTCGTGCTGCGCACCGGCGCGCGCACGTTGAGCGACATGGCCCATCAGTTCGCAGGCGGCGCCGACGAGACGATCGACCTCGCAAACGACGAGCGGTTTCGCGACCACCGAGCGCGACTGCAAGCTGCGGGCTACAAGGTCTCGGCCGATGAAGGCGCAGCGCTCGAGCGGTTCAAGGAGCGGCGCGGATCGTATGCCGGCATGCTCGCCGCGATGGCGACACGGCTTCGCATCGACGTCGATACGCGGACGTCGGACGACGAGGACAGCAAGCCGCTGGATGCGTGACGGCTGCGACGCGGACGGGCGACGTTGATGGACTTGTCGTTGCGAGAAAGCGTTCCCGGCTTTACGCACCAGACCGAGGTGAGGGCGTGCAGGCAAGCATCCGCGAATGATCGAAGTCGGTCGCGCGCCGAAGTCCTCTACGCGGATTCAGTGTTCGCTCGAACCGATCGAAGGACGCAACAACCAGATCTGCGACGCCGACTCGACCAGCACATGCGTTTGGTAGTAGGTCAGGTTCAGCGACCCGAGATCCACATCCGGTGGAAAGTATTCATAAGCCGAACCAGCGTTCGGGCGGAGCCTGCTTCCAATCCAGTAGTGAATGGGAACACGACGCGCGACGCCGACCACCAGGATCTCCTGATCCTTCAGACTCAGCAGATCGAGTTCACCGAGCCGCTGCTCGATCTCGTGCTGAGCCTGCGGCAGGATCGCGATCGCGAGATTGTTCGCCGTGCGATAGTCGTTCTCCGAGTTCAGGTAGAGCACGGTGTCGGATCGGCCGATGGTCCGCACGACCAGTTTGAATGCACCCGGCTGGCAATGATCGGAAACAGCCGCGACCAGTTTGACCGCTGCCGTCGACTCGATCCATTCGTCGTCGATCCGTGCCCGGTCGCAGGTCCAGTTCGGCTCCCCGGCAACGACGTGAAGCGACGAACTCGCGCATCCCGTCAAGCCCGCCGACAGCAGCGCGACCATGACGATCGTCTTTGTGCTCATGATCGACTCCTGTTCGATGGCCCGGGGACATTGTGGCTGGCGTTGCGGGTGCTGACGATGCCGGGATGCGGTTCTGCGATCGTCGTCGAAGGCCCGGAGCGGAGCCAGCGCGCCGTCGTGCGCCCGCGGCAATGCTCCGAGGCAAGGTTACCGCCTGCCGCGACATGTTGGTTGGACGACAGGCGTGGCGGGACCTGGGCGCCGGTTAGTCAGGCAAGCCTTCGACGACATGAGCGCGCCTTTTCCGTTCCCACGTCGCGGCCGACAAGCAGGGCCGCATCCGAGGAAGCTCGCTTTCTGGACTCGAGCCGACAGCCGCGTCCGGTTTACAGCTTCGGCCTCCCAGGGGTCGGAAGGAAGGTCGAATTCGCAGGTATGAAGCGTTGCACCTCCTTGCCACGAGTCCGCGGCCTGTCGACGATCACTCGGCAAGGGCCTGATAGACCAGCGCATTGATCAGCTGGCGATAGTGCCAACGCAAGGGGCCGGGCGCGGCGGACATGAACACGACCGCCAGTTCTTCCTTGGGATCGCCCCACCAGTTCGTGCCGCTGGCCCCTGGCCAGGAAAAGTCGCCTACCGAGCCCATCAGTCGCACGACGCCGGGCGTCGTGCGGACCGCGAGGCCCAGGCCGAAGCCATAGTCGGCGCGCGTGGGATCGGCGGCGCCGATCAGGTTTTTCATGTCGGGGCCGAGCTGGTTCGACAGCATGAATTCCACCGCCTTGCGTCCCAGCACGCGGTGCCCCTCCAGCGTGCCGTGATTGAGCAGCATCTGCGTGAAGCG
>CAXTPX010000319.1:0-4654 GCA_964246005.1 uncultured Burkholderiaceae bacterium
GGTCGCGAGGCCGGCGCCTTCGAAGTAACGTCGGCTGAACGGCTGCAGCGGATGCTCGGTGGTCCGTTCGACCAGCACGTCGCCGCCATGGTCGCCTTGCCACGCGGCCTGCAGATAGTCGCGCAGCTGCGAGACCAGCACGGACGGCGGCTGCACGCCGTTGTCGCGCGCGCTGCGACCGGACCAGCCGACGTACAGCGCGCGCCGTGCCGACAGCAGCGCCTCGAGCATCAGGTAGCGATCGTCGTCGCGACGCGAGCGGTCGCCCGGCCGCTGCTGCCCCGGCAACGCCATCAGGTCGAAATCGTTCGGCGGCCGACGGCGCGGGAAGTCGCCGTCGTTCATCCCGAGCAGGCAGACGACGTCGAACGGCACCGCCCGCAGCGGCAGCAACGTGCAGAACGTCACGCCGCCGGTCATGAAGCGGCGACTCGCATCGAGTCCGTCGATGGCGCCGAGCCAGGCCTCGCGCACGATCGACAACGGCACGCGCTCGGTGAAGCGCGCTGCCTCGCAGGTCTGCAGCCATCCGGCGAGCGCGGCCTGCAACGCGGCCATCGTCAGCCGCTCGCGATCGTCGGTGGTGCTGAAGAACGTGGCCAGCAGCGTGCGGCAGCGCGATGCCCACTCGGCCGGGGTCGCATCGCTGCGGGCGAGCGACCACCACGTCTCGAGCCGCTCGAACAGCAGCGCCGCGGCGCCGACCGATGCTGCGTCGAGGCCCGCCACCTCGTCGTACGGCTCGATACCGGCGAACGGCTCGGCCAGGGTGTCGCCGTCGCTGCCGTCGCTGTCGTTGCCGCCGTTGCCGCGGCCGATCGCGAAGCCGAGCAGCAGCCGCCGCATGCCGAAGAGCCACGTGTTCTGCCCGCCGGTCGCGCCGAGGCCGAGCCGCTCGCGATGCGCTTCGTGCAGACCCCAGCGGACGCCGGCGCCGGTGAGCCAGGCGAAGAGTCCGGGCACCGCGTCGTCTTCGAGGCCGATGCGACGGGCCACTGCCGGCACGTCGACGAGGTCGCGCAATTCGTGGAGGCCGATGCGACGCTCGGCGATCCCGAGCAGCCATTCGACCGCGACCAGGAGCGGGTTGCTGCCGCGGCTCTGCAGGTCCGCGATGTCGAACGGGATGCGACGGGCATCGCCGGGCGGGTACTGGCCGAACACCGCGCGGATCGACGGCGCGAAGACCTCGATGTCCGGGACCATCACGATGATGTCGCGCGGGCGCAGCCCTTCACCTGCGGCCAGCAACGACAGGAGCTGGTCGTGCAGGATCTCGACCTCGCGCTGCGCGCCGTGCGCGACGTGGAAGACGATCGATCGATCGGCCCGATCGACGACGCCGCTGCCGACGTGACTCGGGTGTTCCTGCAGCGGTACGAGATCGCGGATGCTCGCCTGCACCTGCTGCAGCAGCGTCGTGCCCGGCCCGTCGTCGAAGAGGTCGATGCGCGGCAGGTCGAAGCGCTCGCGTGCCCGCGCCGCATCGTCGAAGACATCGAGCTGACGCATGAAGTCGCGACCCTGCCTGCCCCACGCGGCCAGGAGCGGGTGGGCGTGCAGGTGCATCGTTTCGAGCGGCTCGACCGCGAGGTCGATCGACGCGAGCGACGGCATCCGTCGGCGAACGGTCTGCAACGCCTGCAACGCTTCCCGACCGTCGATGATGTCGGCCCAGTGGTAGCGGCACGGATTGGGGACCGCGAGGATCACCTGCACGCGCGACGACAACGCAGCCAGCGCCTCGAGCGCCTGGACCGGCAGGTACGCCGCGCCGAAGAGCACGATGCGACGCGGCAGCGGCTCGACCGGCGGCTGGTCGGACTCGAGCGCAGCGATGAACGCACGGTGTACAGCGGGCCGGGTCGATGCGCGTTCGTCGCGGGACAACTCGCCCAGCAGCGCGCGCCACAACGCGACTTGCCAGCGCTGGTCCGCCGGGACCGGCGTCGTGCCGTTCAGGACCGGACGTCCCTGCTCCCAGTCCGCGAGCCAGTCGGCCCGATAGACCTGGTACTGGTCGTACAGGTCGGCGAGGTGTCGGGCGAGTTGCAGGCGGCGGTCCGCCTGATCGTCGGCGCCGTCGCTCGCGAGGAACGAGGCGACCGGCTCGAAGCCTGCCCGACCGAGCAGCGTCGGCAGCAGTCGCATCAGCCGCCACGTGATGGCGTCCTTCTCGAGCGACGACTGCGGCAGGACCTGCCCTGCACCGAGCATGCGACGACAGGTCTTCCACAGGAAACGTCCGGGCAATTCGACGCGCGTCGCAGCACAGATGCCCGCCGCGCGCGCGAGCGACATCTTCAGCCATTCGCCGGCACCGTTGCTCTGCACGAGGAAGACCTCTTCCTCGAGCGGCTCGAGCGGATTGCGCTGCAGCCAGTCGAAGACCGCGTCCCGCAGCAGCTCCAGGCGATTGCCGTGCAGGACGAGGAGGCCGGGCTGGAGGACGCTGGACATGGCAGATGAAGCGCGGGGAAACGGCGGGCGTCGAAGTCGCCGCGTCGTCGAACCCGCGACTGTACCGAAAGCGGGAGGCGGGACGGGGCCCTAGCCGGCGGCGGGACGGGACCCTAGCCGACGACGATCCGCACCCGGTCACCCACTCGCACGGTCCCGCTCCGCAGGACCCGTGCGGTCACGCCGCCGTGGCCGCGCAGCGCGTTGTAGCCACCGACGCCGAGCGCCCTCTCCATCTTCGAACAGGGTGCACATTCGCCGGTCACCGCGAGCGCGACGGCCTCGCCGATCAGCACGTGCAGCACGCGGTCCGAGAACGGCGAACGCGCGGCCTGCAGGTTGATGCCGGAAACCAGCAGGTTTCGTCGCAGGACGCCCGCATCGAGGCGCTCGAGGCCCGCCCACGCGGCGATCAGCGGGACATGCTCCGCCTGCAGCAACGTGACCTGCCGCTTGCCGCCGCCTTCGACGGCCGACGGCCGCGCGGCGCTTCGATCGCCGATCAGCCCGCGACCCTGGACCGCCTCCGCCACGTCGGCGCCGATCGGCGGCACGTCGCGCTGCGGCCGCAGCCAGATCGCCTCGACGACGCCGTCGCCGGCGAAGCGCTCGGTCAACTCGCGCAGGTCGAGCATCGCGCGGGACGCGTTCGTCGCACGATCGAGCGAACCATCGGCCTCATGCGAGCGAGGGCTGCAGGAACTGGTGGATCGCCTGGACCACCACCGACCCTTCGCCGACGCCCGAGGCCACCCGCTTGACCGAACCCGACCGCACGTCGCCCACGGCGAAGATCCCGGGGCGCGTCGTCGCGAACGGTGACGACAGCGGCCCGCCGTTCGCGTCGATGCCGGTCTGCACGAACCCCTTCGGATCGAGCGTCAGGCAGTCGGCGAGCCACTCGGTGTTGGGCTCCGCGCCGATCATCAGGAACAGGTTCGCGATCGGGTGCGGGACGGAGAGCCCCGTGCGTCGATCGGTGAACGTCACGCGCCGCAGGTAGGCGTCGCCGTCGAGCGCCGTGACCTCCGTGCACGGATGGACCGTGATCGCCGGCGACCGCTCGATCCGCTGCACCAGGTAGTCGGACATCGTCTCGGCGAGGCGCTGGCCGCGCACGACGACGTGGACGTGCCCGACCGTGCGGGACAGGAAGACGGCGGCCTGTCCGGCGGAGTTGCCGCCGCCGACCACCGCGACTTCCTCGCGGCCGCAGAGCTGCGCTTCCATCGCGGTCGCCGCGTAGTGGATCCCCTGCCCCTCGTATCGTTCGAAGTGCTCGAGGTCGAGCTTGCGGTAGCGCGCGCCGGTCGCGATGACGACGGTGCTGGCCATCACGGTCTGCTTGCCGTCGAGCGTCAGCCGGAAGGGCCGCTCGACGCAATCGAGCCGCGTGACCGTGCGGGCGATCGCGAGCCGGGCGCCGAACTTCTGCGCCTGGGCCTGCGCACGTCCGGCGAGCGCCTGTCCCGAGATGCCGGTCGGGAAGCCCAGGTAGTTCTCGATCTTCGACGACGTGCCGGCCTGCCCGCCGGGCGCCGTGCTCTCGAAGACCACCGTCGACAGCCCTTCGGACGCAGCATAGACGGCGGCGGCGAGGCCGGCCGGACCGGCGCCGACCACGGCGACGTCGTAGATCCGGTCGGCGTCCAGCACCTCGATCAGGCCGAGCGCGTCCGCGAGCTCGTTGTTGCCGGGATTGCGCAGCAGCTGCTGCCCCGGCAGCACGAGCACCGGCAGGTCCGCGGCCTGCAGATGGAAGCACGCGAGGTACCCGCCCGCATCGGCATCGGCCTCCGTGTCCAGCATGCGATGCGGATAGCCGTTGCGCGTCATGAAGCGCTGGAGTCGCAGCGTGTCGGCGAGATGGCCCGGTCCGATCAGCAGGACGCCACCGCGGGTGTGCTGGATGAAGCCGACGCGACGCAGGATGAACGCGCGCATCACGATCTCGCCGATCTCCGGCTCGCCGGCCATCAGGCGACGGAAGTCGGAACGCTTGACGCGCACGACCCGCGTATCGCCGCGCACGCGGCCGGAGACCAGGATCTGCCGGTCGTTGAAGAGCGTCGTCTCGCCGGTGAACTGGCGGGCCGTATGCACGGTGAAGATCTGCTCGACGCCGTGGTCGTCGCTATCGAAAACCTCGATCGCCCCGTCGACGACGACGAAGAAATCCACGCTGCGCTGCCCG
>CAXTPX010000320.1:0-4650 GCA_964246005.1 uncultured Burkholderiaceae bacterium
CGGCCTCGTCGCCATCGCGCTGCTTCGCCGTTTGCCGCGGGTTCGGCGAGGAAGCTCCGCTGTCGTAGAGGCCCGACGCGGATCGGCGTGCCGTGGCGAGCCGGATGCGGTCGGTCGGCCGCGCTGCGAGCGGCGCGCCGGCCAGTCGGGCGATGAACGCCTTGATCGTCTGGAGTGGTTCCATCGAGCAATGGTGCAGAGGGCGCTCGCCGTGCTCAACGTCGGGATCGATTAACCCGTTGCGGCACAATCGGGCGATGCCAGCCGACCATGAAGGGCGCGATGCAGGGCGCGATTCCTTGCCGCTCGCCCTGCGGGCAGCCGCGAGCGATGCGGATGGGCAGGATTACCCACCCTCGACGCTATACGTCGTCGCGACGCCGATCGGCAACCGTGCCGACATCACCGTACGAGCGCTGACCTGCCTCGCGCGCGTCGACGCGGTCGCCGCCGAAGACACGCGGACCGCGCGGCAACTGCTCCATCACTACGGTATCGACAAGCCGATGATCGCGGCGCATCGCCACAACGAGAACGAAGCGGCAGAGTCGCTGGTGGCCCGCATCGCGGGCGGCGCGCGGATCGCGTACGTTTCGGATGCCGGGACTCCCGGCGTTTCCGATCCCGGTGCACGGCTGGTGGCCGCGGTGCGCGAAGCCGGCTATCGCGTGATGCCGATCCCCGGCGTCTCCGCGTTGACGACAGCCTGGTCGGCCGCGGGTCTGCCGGACGGCCCCGTGCAGTTCATCGGCTTCCTGCCGGCCAAGATCGGTCAGGCGTCGACCCTGCTGCAGTCGCTCGCCGCCAGCAGCGCGCACCTCGTCTTCTACGAGGCGCCGCACCGCATCGTCGACACGCTCGGCCTGGTCGCCACGACCTTCGCGAAACGCCATTGCGTGATCGCTCGGGAGTTGACGAAGCGCTTCGAGACGATCCATCGCTGCCGCGCCGACGAGGCGGTCGCCTGGATCGGCGCGGACGCGGACCGTCGACGCGGCGAGTTCGTGGTCATCGTCGAAGCGGATGCCGACAGCGCGGGCAACGACGATCGCGCGCTGGCGCGTGCATTGCCCCTTCTCGAGAAGCTGTGCGCGGCGCTGTCGGTGTCCGAAGCCGCCTCGCTCGCCGCCGCAATCACCGGCGTTTCGAGAAAGGCGCTGTATGCGGAAGCGCTGAAGCGGAAGGCCGCGCCGGACTAGCCCGGCCTTCGCGACTCACACCGGCTTCGGTGGCCGCTTCATCTGGCACGTCGTCGGCTGCGACGACACGTACGACTCGAGGCGTGCGTCGGTCTGGAAGCCGATGCCCTGGTTCTCGAGGTCGTAGGTCACTTCCTTCGGTCCGCCCTTCGCCGCGGTCTTCTGGATCGTCGAGATGTACAGCGGCGCGAGCAGCTGATGGTCGGTCGTGCGCATCTCGACCTCACCGGTCGGCGACTCGTACTTCATCCCTTCGAGCGCATAGGCGACCTTGAGCGGATCGTCGCTGTCGACCTTCCTGATCGCGTCTGCCAGCATGAACATCGAGTTGCGGATCTGCATGTAGTAGTAGTCGAGGTTCGGGTACTTCTTGTGGAAGTCGAGCATGTCCTTCTGGATCTTGTTCGGCACGACGCTGGTGTGCCACTGGGTGATCTGCTTGACGGTGCCGATGCCCGACTCGCCGATCGCCGTCGGACTGCCGAGCCCGCCCGCATAGAACGTATAGAACGTGACCTTGCTGCCGGTCTCCTTCACCGACTTGATCAGCAACGCCATGTCGTTGCCCCAGTTGCCGGTGATCACCGCGTCGGCGCCCGACGCCTTGATCTTGGCCGCATACGGCGCGAAGTCCTTGACCGAGCCGAGCGGATGGAGGTCGTCGCCGACGATCTCGATGTCGGGCCGCTTCCGCTTCAGGTATTCCTTGGCCGCGCGCGACACCTGCTGGCCGTGCGAATAGTTCTGGTTGATCAGGTAGACCTTCTTGATCGAAGGCTGATCCTTGATGAAGTTGGTCAGGCCCTCGAGCTTCATCTCGGAATTGGCATCGAACCGGAAATGCCAGAAGCTGCACTTCGCGTTCGTCGCATCGGGGTCGACCGCCGCGTAGTTCAGGTACACCACGGCCTTCGACGGTTCGCGATCGTTGTTCTTCTGGATCGCGTCCTGCAGCGCGAGCCCGGCGCCCGAGCCGTTGCCCTGCGCGATGTAGTGGATGTTCGAATCGATCACGCTCTTCAGCGCGGTCAGGCTCTCCTGCGGCGTGCCCTTGTTGTCGTAGCCGACGATCTCGAAGCGGTAGCGCCCCGCGAGCTTGCCCGCATTGATCTGGTCCGCGACGAACTGGTACTGCCGGAGGCCGCCGTCACCGATGTTCGCGAAGGGTCCCGACAGCGGGTCCACGTAGGCGATCCTGACGACCGGTTGCTGCGCGAACGCGGACGAGACGAAGGTGGTCGCCGCGAGTGCGCCGACGGCGATGGCGTGACGGGCGGCGCGGCGCGACAGCCCGCTATAGAGGTTGCTGGCGATGGTCGTCTCCGGTTGACCTTCGTCGTCGAAGGTCTGGTTGTGGTGTCGCGGATTCGCGCGCTACGACCAGGCCGATCGGTCGTGCACGGAGAGCGCCTTTTTTTCACCTCGGGTGCCGGGCGGCAATCGGGACCAACCCTAGCGGCTCTCCGCCGCGTCCCGTTCGGGCCGTGCGTCGGCCCTACAGCCAGCCCTTCTGTCGCGCGACGCGGACCGCGTCGATGCGGTTGGCTGCGCCGAGCTTGCCGATCGCTTCGGACAGGTAGTTGCGCACCGTTCCCTGCGACAGGCCGAGCGCTTCGCCGATGCCCGCGGTCGGCACGCCGTCACCCGCCATCCGCAGCACGCGCCGTTCGCGATCGTTCAGCGGGTCGGCCTCGGACCATGCATCGACCGCGAGTTGCGGATCGATCACGCGCCCGCCACCGTGCACGACGCGGAGCGCCGCTGCGAGCTGTTCCGACGGCGCGTCCTTGATCAGGTAGCCCGACACGCCGGCATCGAGCGCGCGGCGCAGGTAACCCGGCCGCGCGAACGTCGTCAGGATCACGACCTTGCACGGCACGTCGAAGCGGGCGACGCGTTGCGCGACCTCGAGGCCCGTCAGTCCGGGCATCTCGATGTCGGAGACCAGGATGTCGGGCCGCAGGCGATGCGCTTCGCGAACGGCCGCCTCGCCGTCGGCGACGGTGCCGAGCACCGTGATGTCGTCTTCGAGCGACAGCAGCGCGGCGAGCGCCCCGCGCATCATCGCCTGGTCCTCCGCGAGCAGCACGCCGATCATGCCGCGGCCTTCCTGCGCTCCGGGACCTGCATGCGGACCTCGGTGCCGCGACCGGGTTCGGACACCACCTCGAGCGTGCCGCCGAGCGCCGCCAGCCGCTCCTCCATGCCGGCGAGGCCGTTGCCGCGCTCGCGCGCACCGCCGCGTCCGTCGTCGCGCACGTCGAGCCGGACGCGGCCGTCGAAGGTCGCGAGCCGGACCTCGACGCACGTGGCCCGCGCGTGGCGCTGCACGTTCGTGACGGCTTCGCGCAAGCCCATCGCGAGCGCGGCTTCGGCGTCGGCGTCGAGGCCCGTGGCGGCGCCCTCGACGACGAACGCGATGTCGGCGGTTTCGAGCATCAGGCGCGCGGATGCCAGTTCGCCACCGAGCGCCGTGGCCCGGATCCCGGTGACGGCTTCGCGCACCTCGGTCAACGCCTGCCGGGCCACCCGCTCGATCTCGCCCAATTCACGCGCCGCGCCCGCCGGGTCACGGTCGACGAGGCGGCGCGCGAGCTCTGACTTGATCGCGACCAGCGACAGCGTGTGGCCGAGGAGGTCGTGCAGGTCCCGGCCGATGCGTTCACGCTCGGCCGTGACGGCGAGCCGGCGCACCTCTTCCTGCGACAGTCGCAGTTCGACGTCGCGTTCCAGGTTGACGCGGTACACCCCGTTCAGCAGCGCGACGACCGACGTGACGAAGATGCAGCCGACCGTGAGCGACGGCGTGAAGAGGCCGCTCGCGATCGCGACCGCATAGAACAGGAGCAGCAGCAGCGCGAGCCAGGCCGCGGCCCGCCAGCCGCGCACGCAGAACGGGATCAACGAGCCGGCGTAGATGATGTACGACCACGACGTGTTGACCGGGATGATCGCGAGTCCCAGCACGGCGATGGCGACGGTGTAGCCGACCAGCCGCTGGCGACGATCGAACCACGCCCGCTGGTACAGGACGAGGAAGACGACGACGCTCGCGTAGGTCGCGACGAAGACGCCTGGCCGTCGATGGTCGAAGAGCCACGGGGCGGCCACCATCCACGCGAGCCAGACCAGGTTGACCGCCGGGAACCACAGGGCACCCGGCCGCCGCCCGTTCAGGCTGGTCAGCGCGACCAGCGAATCGGGGGCGGCGTTCGTCCAGCGGTGCAGCCAACGGCGCGGAGTCATCGTCGCGAGCCTACTCGATGCGGATGTCGTCGAGGTCGAAGGCGAACGGACCCGCCGGTTGACCGGCGACGACGGCGAGGCCGCGGACGCGTGCCGGATCGGCGCCTTCGAAACGATCGAGCGCGATGCGGACCTCGGTCCACTCGGGCTTGACGTCGAACGCGACCACCGAGGGCTGGCGGTTCGTCGGCGCGCCGCTGAAGAG
>CAXTPX010000321.1:0-4647 GCA_964246005.1 uncultured Burkholderiaceae bacterium
GTCGTGCCGCGAGTCGAACCCCTTCGCTATCGCGGCTTCGCCCCGCTCGGCCGTCCGATCGATCGCGTCGCGAACGGCTTCCATGCGCGGGTCGTGCAGCACGAATGCGACCATCTCGACGGCATCCTCTACCCGATGCGGATGCGAGACTTTTCTCTGTTCGGCTTCACCGAGGAATTGTTTCCCGGGCAGGTCATCGTCGACGATTGAACTATCGCAAGTTCACTCGGGACGCTCTGCCTGCATCACGAAGAACCGTCGTACACGCGAAGGTGGGGACCCAGCGTCGTTACTCGATTCATGCACCCCACGACGCCGGGTTCCCGCATTCGCGGGAACGACCGAATCGGGTCGTCATGCATCAGAACGATTCTTCGGGCGCCAGGTAGCGCCACCGACCGACCGGCAGGTCGCCGAGCATCACGCTTCCGATCCGCACGCGTCGCAGGCCGAGGACGTGCAGGCGGACCGCTTCGCACATGCGCCGGATCTGGCGCTTCTTTCCCTCTCGCAGCACGAAGCGCAACTGGTCCTCGTTCTGCCACGCCACCTGCGCCGGCTTCAACGGCACGCCGTCGAGCTGCATCCCATGGCGCAGCAGTCGCAACTCGTCGTCGCTGAGCGAGCCGGCGACGCGCACGAGGTACTCCTTCTCGATCTCCGAGTCGTCGCCGATCAACTGTCGGGCGACCCGGCCGTCCTGCGTCAGCACCAGGAGGCCGGTCGAGTCGATGTCGAGGCGGCCGGCCGGTGCCAGCCCCTTCGGCGGTCGCCAGCCGTCGGGCAGTCCGCGCGGATCGCCGTCCCAATGCGCGTCCGGCACCACCAGCGTCGACGCGGGCTTGTAGCCGTCCTCCGCCTGCCCGGAGACGTAGCCGATCGGCTTGTTGATCAGGATCGTGACGCGCAGGTCGCGTTCCTGTTCGGCCGCGCGGGTGACGGTGATCTTCTGCTGCGGCAGCACCTTGCTGCCCAGGACGTCGGTGCGCACGCCGTCGACGAACACCCAGCCGCGCGCGATCCATTCGTCGGCCTCGCGCCGCGAGCAGAGGCCGAGTTCGGCCATCCGCTTCGACAGGCGCATCGGGCCGGTCGCGTCCGTCGCGGTCCTTGCGGGCTGCGCGGGTGCCGGCCCGCGCGTCCGCTGCGGCCTCGCGGGCGGCCGCTCGTTCACGGCGCCAGCACCTCGAGCAGATCGGTCTCGAGCCGGATCTGCGCCTTGCCGTCGGCCAGCATCGAACTGTCGAGAAGGAAGAAGTCCTCGACCCGCTCCCCGAGCGTGGTGATCTTGGCCGCCTGCACGTTGACGTGATGGCTCGCGAGGATGCGCAGGATCGCGTAGAGCAAGCCGTCGCGGTCGGAGGTCGACAGCGTCAACAGGAAGAAGCGACCGCGCTCGTCGGGCCGGATGTCCACGGTCGGCGCGATCGGAAAGCTGCGCGACTGGCGCGAGGGACGGCCCGTCGCCGGCAGCGGCAGCGGCGCGGCCTGCGCGAGATGCTGTGCGAGGTCGCGCTCGATGCTGGCGATGCGGTCGCGGTAATGCCCGCCGTCCGGGTCGAGCACGTGGAAGCTGTCGAGTGCGTGCCGCTCGCCTTCGGCGCCGAGGGTCGTGTGGACGCGGGCGTCGACGATGAAGAACCGTTGCCGATCGAAGTACTGGCAGATGCGGGCGAGCAGGTCCGGCTTGTCGGGCGTGAAGACGACGATCTGCAATCCCTCGCCGGCCGGAGACAGGCGCGCTTTCACGCGCGGTCGCGTCGGGTCGCGGATCAGGGCGAACGCGCGCGTGATCCACGCGATGTCCTGCGCGTCGTGACGAAGGAACCAGGCGACGTCGAGCCGCTTCCAGAAACACTCGACCGCGGACGGCGCGAAATCGTAGAGGCTCAGGATGCGTTGCGCCTCGTGCTGGCGTGCCTCGAGTTCGGCCGGTGCGCTCGGCGACCGGGTCGTGCCGTCGGCCGCCGCCAGCGCCCGGTGCGCGCTGAAGTAGAGGTCCTCGAGCAGCTTGCCCTTCCACGCGTTCCACACCTTCGGGCTGGTGCCGCGGATGTCGGCGACCGTCAGCAGATAGAGGGCCGAGAGTCGACGCTCGTCGCGAACGACGCGCGCGAAGTCACCGAGCACTTCGGGATCCGACCAGTCTTCCTTCTGCGCCACGCGCGACATCGTCAGGTGGTGTTCGATCAGGAAGGCCAGCAGTTCGGTGTCGGCGGCATCGATCCCGTGGTCGCGCGAGAAGCGGCGCACGTCGGTCACGCCGAGCTTCGAATGATCGCCGCCGCGGCCCTTCGCGATGTCGTGGAACATCGCCGCGATGTACAGCAGCCATGGCCGTTCGAAGTTCGCGATCAGGCGGGAGCACAGCGGGTACTCGTGCGCGAACTCCGGCATCGTGAAGCGCCGCACGTTGCGGATCACCATCATGATGTGCTGGTCGACCGTGTACACGTGATACAGGTCGTGCTGCATCTGGCCGACGATGCGGCGGAACACCGGCAGGTACCGGCCGAGGATCGACAGCTGGTTCATGCGACGCAACGCGTGCAGCACGCCGCGCGGCTGCTGGAGGATCGACAGGAACAGCGCGCGGTTGGCCGGGTCGCGCCGATAGCGGGTGTCCATCAGCGTGCGACCGTGCCAGATGGCGTTCATCGTCCGCGCGGTCATGCCCTCGAGCTCGGAATGCTGCTGCATCACGAGGAACACCTCGAGCAGCGCCGACGGTCGGCGCACGAAGACGCCGGTGTCGATGACGTCGAGCAGTCCTCCGGCGTTGACGAACTCCGCGGTGACCGGGATCGGCGCCACCTGCCGCGCAGGGAACAGCGCCGCCTCGATCGTCTGCAGCACGATCACGTTGAGCTGCGTGATGACCTTCGCGTTGCGGTAGTAGCGCTGCATCAGCATCTCGCTCGCGCGTCGTGTCGCCGTCGCCTCGAAGCCGAACTCGGCCGCGAGCGCGGTCTGCAGGTCGAACACCAGACGATCCTCGCGCCGCTCCGCGATGCGATGCAGGCGAATGCGCAGCCGTTGCACGAAGCTCTCGCAACGCCGCAGCTGGCGCGCCTCGACCGGCGTCACCACGCCGGCCGCCTCCAGCGCCACCCACGACGTGCCGAGACCGGCCGCGCGCGCGGTCCACAGGATCATCTGGAGGTCGCGCAGACCACCGGGGCTCTCCTTCAGGTTCGGCTCGAGCGCGTAGGGCGTGTCCTGCGACTTCGCATAGCGCTGTTGCTGCTCGAGCATCTTCGCGCGAAAGAACAGCTTCGGATCGATGGCGGCCGCGAGTTGCTGCTGCAGCGCGACGGACAGCGGTCGGTTGCCGACGAGCCAGCGCGCTTCGAGGAGTGCCGTCGCGACGGTCACGTCCCGCTCCGCCTCGTCGAGGCATTCGGGAATCGTGCGCACGCTGTGGCCCACCTCGAGACCGAGGTCCCACAGGATGCCGACCAACCCCTCGATGACGGAACGCTCGACATCGGTCGGCGCGTCGGCGAGGAGGATCAGGACATCGACGTCCGAATACGGGTAGTGCTCACCGCGACCGTAACCACCCACGGCGACCAGCGCGGCCGAAGGCGGCATCTCGACCAGCGACCAGCACGCCCGCAATGCCACGTCGTGGGCCGCGGCAAGGCCGTGCAACAGGCGCTGGCTGGCGGGCGATTCGTCGAAGTCGCCGAGGAGCCGGCGCGTGTCCGCTTCGAGCGTCGCGCGTATCGTGAGCGCGGACCCGGCGGACAGCGCCTCGCCGGACGGGCCCGACTCGCCCGATTCGCGCGGGACGGCCGGCCTCGTCGGCGCGGGCGAGGCAGGTGTCGGGTTCACCAGGGACATGAGTTCACGGCGGTACGGTCGTGCAGGACCGGCAGCCGGCCGGGCCGCGAAAGGTCAGGCTGCCGATGCCGATGCGGACGGGGCCGCCGGTGTTCCGGCGGATACGGTCAGCACCTCGACGCCGGAGTCGGTCACGAGCACCGTGTGCTCCCACTGTGCGGACAGGCTGTGGTCCTTGGTGACGATGGTCCAGCCGTCGTTCATCTCGCGGATCTCGCGTCGGCCGGCGTTGATCATCGGCTCGACCGTGAAGATCATGCCGGGAACGAGCTCCTCGAGCGTGCCCGGCCGTCCGTAGTGCAGCACCTGCGGGTCTTCGTGGAAGCGCTGGCCGATGCCATGCCCGCAGAACTCGCGCACGACCGAGAAGCCGTTCTTCTCCGCATGCTTCTGGATCGCATGGCCGATGTCGCCGAGGTGCCCGCCGGGCCTGACCGCTTCGATGCCGAGCCACATGCACTCGAACGTGACGTCGCACAGTCGCTTCGCCTGGATCGACGCTTCGCCGACGATGAACATGCGGCTCGTGTCGCCGTGGTATCCGTCCTTGATGACCGTCACGTCGATGTTGAGGATGTCGCCGTTGCGCAGCACCTTGTCGCCCGGGATGCCGTGACACACCTGGTGATTGACCGACGTGCAGACCGACTTCGGGTAGGGGCGATAGCCGGGCGGCGCGTAGTTCAGCGGTGCGGGAATCGTCTTCTGCACGTCGGTCATGTACACGTTGCAGAGCCGGTCGAGTTCGCCGGTCGTCACGCCGGGCTTCACGAACGGCGTGATGTAGTCGAGGACTTCGGA
>CAXTPX010000322.1:0-4643 GCA_964246005.1 uncultured Burkholderiaceae bacterium
ACCGACGGGACGATCGCGAGCACGATCGTCGTCAATGCGACGAGCCCGAACAGGACGCCGTGCTGCTTCAGCTGGTTCACTCGACCGGCTTCCCGAACAGCCCTGCCGGCCGCGCGATCAACACCACGATCACGATGAGATAGATCGCGAGCACTTCGAGCTCCGCGTAGTAACGGATCGCCGCGGCCCGCGTCAGGCCGACGACCAGTGCGCCGACCAGCGCGCCGCGCATGCTGCCGAGGCCGCCGATCACGACGACCGCGAACGCCTCGACGACGAGCTCGACCGGCATGTCGAGCGACGCAGCCGACGTCGGCACGACCAGCGCGCCGCCGACCGTGCCGAGCATCGTGCCGAGCGTGAACACGGCGGAGTAGATCCACTTCGTGTTCGCGCCGAGCGCAGCCGCCATCTCGCGGTTCTCGGCGGTGGCCCGCAGGATGCGGCCGTAGCGCGTGCGCTTCAGGAAGAGGCCGAGCCCGATCGCGATGACCAGGCTCGCGACCATCACGAGTACGTTGTAGGTCGGGAACGAGACGTCGCCGATACTGAGGTTGCCGTACGTCATCGACAGGTTGCCGAGCTGTTGCGGGTTCGCGCCCCAGAAGAAGCGCAGCACGTCCTGGAACATCAGCACGAACGCGAACGTGAGCAGCAGCTGGAACGCTTCGTCGCGTTGATAGACGGTGCGGAGGACCAGTTCGATGAACGGACCGATCGCGGCCATCACGACGCCTGACAGCAGCAGCACCGGCAGGAAGCTCCAGCCGGGCGCGCCCCAGGTGGTCGCCCAACCCACGGCCGAGATGCCGAAATACGCACCGAGCGAGTAGAACGACCCGCACGCGAGGTTGACGATGCGCTGGACGCCGAAGACGAGTTGCAGGCCGGCGGCGACGAGGAAGAGGACGGAGGCGTGGAAGACGCCGCCGATGAGGATGTCGAAGAAGGAGGTCAAGGTGACGACCTTCGACCCGTCGTTCCCGCGAAAGCGGGAACCCAGCGGCGTTTGGTGACGATGCAACGACCGCGTGACGACACTGGGTTCCCGCGTTCGCGGGAACGACGACGGTTGGGCATCGCTAGGCCAGCTTCAGATTCGCCGTCCTGATCCACTCGAAGAACTCCGCGCCCGGCGGCTTCTGCAACTGGTCCGAGAATATCTTCGTCACGTCGGTGATCGTCGCGAAATCGAAGCGGTTCTTGTGCGTCGTCAGGCCCTGGTAGAAGGTCTGCTCGGCGATGTGGTCTTTGCGCATCATGCCGGGGCCTCCGAGCGACTCGACCCTCAGGCCTTCCATCGCGTCGATGATCGCCTCCTTGTCGGGCCACGCGTTCTTCGCCTTGTAGGCGCGCTCGACGGCGACCTTGTAGATCTCCATCGCGAAGTACGCGCGGTCGGCTTCCCAGTTCGGATAGTCCTTGTACTTCGCCTCGTACTGCTCGTCGAACTGCTTCTGCAGCGGCGTCGGATTGTCGAGATTGAAGTACAGCGTGTTGTGGCCGAAGATCATGCCCTCCGGCGTGAACTCCTTCTTCAGCAGCGTGTGCTGGAAGCCCGCCGCGGGGAAGACGAACTTCGTCTTGCCGTCCATCAGCCCGGCGCCGTACGCGGTCTTCATGAAGACGGGCAGGTCGGCGAACAGCAGCGACGAGAACACCAGGTCCGGCTTCGCCGCCTTCAGCGCCGCGACGTGCGAGGTCAGGTCGAGCGTACCGACCTTCGGCCACTGCTCGGCGACGACCGGCACGTCGATGCCGAATTTCTTGAGCAGTGCCTGGAAGCCCGCGAAGTTGTTGCGGCCGTAAGAGTAGTCGGGGTTGATGCCGGCAACGTTCTTGAACTGGCCCTTCCAGTGCTTGATCGCGAGGAGCGAGCTCATCACCGCCTCGCACTCGTTGTCGGTGCTGCGGAACACGTAGCGCGGGTTCGGCATCGTCTCCTTGACGCCGTCCTGCGTGGTGCCGTCCCAGAAGATCGTCAGCGCCTTCATCTCCTCGGCGACCGCACCCATCGCGAGGCTGACGCCCGACGAGATGATCCCTTGCGTGCAATCGACCTTGTCCTGCAGCACGAGCTTGCGCAGCCGCTCGATCGAGTCCTTCGGGTTCGTCTCCTCCTCGACGATGATCTCGACCTTGCGTCCCGCGATGCCGCCCGCCGCGTTGATGCGGTCGACCGCGAACTGCGTGCCGCGCAGGCCGCACTCGCCGATCGTGCCGGCGATGCCGGAGCGCGGCGCGATGATGCCGATCTTCAGCGGCGTGTTCTGCGCGATGGCGGGGAAGCTCATCAGCGGCGCGGCGGCGACGACGCCCGCCCCGCCGATGACCTTCAATGCTTTTCTGCGATCCATGGTTCGTCTCCTCGGCTCGGTCATTTCGCGCGCACCGACGGTCGTCGGTGCGCCTTTCTCAATCGTCCGGCGGTGTCTGCTGCACTGCTCGGCCAACACGTTGCGTCAACGTCGATCGACGACGCCACGCGTGAACTTCTCGATCGCATCCAGCAGCTTGTCGCTGGCCTTGCCCGCGCGCTCCTCGTCCCCCGCCGCGATGGCGCGCGCGATGCTCGCGTGCAGCGTCGCGGTCAGCGGCATCACGGCAGCGACGCGGTGATGCGCGTACCAGAAACGTCGCGACAACGAGTGGATGAGACCCATCGCGTTCTCGGCGAAATCGTTGTGCGACGCGCGCGAGCACAGCACGTTGAACGCCCGGTCGACGCGCATGAACTCCACGTCGTCGTTGGCCCGAGACGCCTTGCCGAATCGATCGGCGATGACCTTGAACTGCGCGCGCTCGTCGTCGCTGGCGCGGCGCGCGGCGCTGCGGGCGATGAGTCGCTCGACCTCGCGCCTGAGCTCCAGCAACAGCAGTTGCTGGCTGACGTCGATGGCCGAGACGATGATGCCGCGGCGCGGAAGGATCTTGACGAGCTTCTCGCGCGCGAGCCGCTGCAACGCCTCGCGGATCGGCGTGCGGCCGATCCCCAGCCACGACTGGAGGTCCGACTCCGAGACGGCGCTGCCGGGCGCGAGCTTGAGCGTGATGATGAGTTCTTCGATTTCCGCATACGCACGGTCGGTGAGGCTCTGGGCAGGAGCGAATGCGGTCGGTTCGGCGCGCTGGATCATCATTGACGTGCTGCTGATCGACGACTAATATATCAGTGACGGCCAAGGTTGCGGCCTAGGGATTACCAGAGGATCGCCATCATGATGACCGAGCGCCAACGCAAGTTCCGCAAGCAGTACGTCGAGCAGATCAGCCCCTGGTACAACGGGCTGCTGCACATCGTCGTCATGTATGCGGCCGGCATCGGCGCGATCGCGTGGTGCGTCAGCCGCATGCAGGACCCGACGTGGGAATGGCTGCTCGTGATCCCGGTCGCCATCGGCGGCAACTTCGTCGAGTGGGCGATGCACAAGTACGTGATGCATCGTCTCGTCGACGTGTTCGCGCTGCGGGCGATCTACGACCGTCACGTGCGGCAGCATCACCAGTACTTCACCGACAACGACTACACGATCGACTCGATCCAGGAGCATCGCATCGTGTTCTTCCCGTGGCGCGTGCTGATGGTGCTCGCGGTCGCGGGGGCGATCTTCGGCAGCATCGCATCGTGGCTCATCGATGCGAACGCGGGGTACGTCGTGTTCGTGACGATGATCGGACACTACATGGTCTACGAGACGTTCCACTACTGCTGCCACGTGCAGGAGAACTGGTTCGTGCGCAACATGCCGTTCGTCAACACGATCCGCCGCCACCATGCCGCGCATCACAACATGGGGATCATGATGAACTGCAACATGAACCTGTCGTTCCCGGTGGCCGACTGGGCGATGAAGACGAGCGACCTGAACCGCGGCTTGATCGGCCACCTCTTCAACGGCTTCGACGACACTCACGTCAAGCCCGAACTGAAGCCGATGATCGCGCGCTTCCGCACCGCCGAGACGCAGGACACGCGCTGCACGCTCGACGGGCCGAAGCTGACGGATGAAGAGCGGCAGGTGCTGAGCCGCGCCGTCCACGCCTGACCCGGGCAAGTCGCACCCCGCGCGTCGACGATGGCCCGGAGCCGCAACGCTCCGGGCCCTTTCATTTCCAACCTCTTGACAGTGTCCTTCGCACGTTCCTATAGTTCACCGGATGGTGAACCATGAGCAACGCCTCGATCGGATCTTCTCGGCACTGACCAACGGGACGCGCCGGGCCATCCTGCGGCAACTCGCCACGACGGACCGGGCGTCGATCAGCGAACTGGCGGCCCCGTCGGCAATGACCTTGCCGGCCATCATGAAGCACCTCGACGTGCTCGAAGGCGCACGACTCATCGAGCGCGCGAAGACCGGCCGGACGATGTTCGTGCGGCTCGCGCCCCAGCCGATGGCCGAGGCAATGGGGTGGCTCGATCACTACCGACACTTCTGGACCGGCAGCCTCGATCGCCTGGCGGCCCGCGCCGAGGCAGAGGAGCGAGCCAGGAAGCCGAAGCGATGACGAGTCTCACGATCGTTCGACGAATCGCCGCGCGGCCCGAACGCGTCTTCGACCTCCTCTCGACGCCCGACGGCCTCGCGCAATGGTTGGGCCCCGACGCGGGCCCGGTGCTGATCGCCGAGGTCGACCTGCGC
>CAXTPX010000323.1:0-4633 GCA_964246005.1 uncultured Burkholderiaceae bacterium
GGGGCCGCGGCGCATCGGTTTCGAACTCGCGTCCGTCGTCACTTCGCCACTTCCTTTCCCGGATCCTTCACCATCGGCGTCGTGAAGAACTCGACGTTGTAGAGCTTGCCGTTCACGCGCTTGACCTCGCGCACGTAGACGTTCTGCGTGATGTCGTGCGTATCCGCGTCGATCTCGATCGGGCCGCGCGGGCTCGCGATCTTCATGCCCTTGATCAGCGCCATCGCCTTGTCGGGATCGACGTTGCCGTTGAGCTGCCTGACCACCGAGTAGATCATCGCCATCGCGTCGTACCCGCCCACCGCCATGAAGTTCGGCCGATGCGCCGGATCGATCGCCGCATAGGCCGCGATGAATGCCTTGTTCTCGGGCGAGTCGTGCGCCGCCGAGTAGTGATGCGTCGTGATCGTGCCGATCGCGTTGGCGCCGAGCGCGTCGATCACGCCGTCGTCGGTCATGTCGCCGGTCGCGATCAGCTTGATGCCGGCCGCCGCCAGCCCGCGCTCGGCATACGCCTTCATGAATCCGACCGCGGACTCGCCGGCCGGCACGAACACGAACACCGCGTCGGGCTTGCTGTCCTTGATCCGCTGGACGAACGGACCGTAGTCGGGATTGGTCAGCGGCATGCGGACCTCGCCCGTGATCTGCCCTCCCGCGCCGGTGAAGACCTTCTTGAACGCGGTCTCGGCATCGATGCCGGGACCGTAGTCGGAGACCGCCGTGTAGACCTTGCGGATGCCGTTCTTGTAGGCCCAGTCGCCGAGCGGTGCCGTGACCTGCGGCAACGTCATCGACACCCGCGTCATGTACGGCGACTTCGTCGTGATGATCGACGTGGCCGCGTTCATGATGATGGTCGGCTTCTTCGCCTCGGTCGCGATCGGCGCGACCGCGAGCGCGTTCGGCGTCAGGCCGAAGCCCGCGATGAAGTCGACGTTGTCCTTGACCACCAGCTCCTGCGCGAGCCGCTTCGACACGTCGGGCGACGGGCCACCGACGTCCTTGATGATCAGCTCGATCTTCCGGCCGGCGACGGTGTCGCCGTGTTCCCGGACGTAGGCCTTCGCCCCGGTCGTCATCTGCTGGCCGAAGTCGGCGAAGCCGCCGCTCATCTCGGCGATGATGCCGACCTTGATCGGGTCGGCGGCGACGGCCGCGGTCGCGAGGACCGCCAGCGCTGCGCCGACGATCACGGCCCCGATCCGTTTCGTCGAGCGGCTGAGTTCAATGCGATTCATCGAGGTCTCCTCTGATTCATGTTGTCTGGCTGGCAAGGCGGATGCCGAACGTACAGGCGCCACGCGGCGGCGGCCATAGGCGCTGATACCGATGGCGGCCAGTGTTCAGAACGCGAAGAACACCGTCTCGCGGTCGGGCGGCCCCTGCAACGTCAGCGTCCAGCGATAGCCGTCGGTCGCGGTACCGTCGGCGATCAGCGTCGACCGTCGCTCCGCGGGAACGCTGCGCAACACGAAGTCCTCGGCGTTCGCATAGGGCTCGTCCGCGAAGTACAGGCGCGTCGACAGATGCTGCAGCAGGCCGCGCGCGAAGAACGCGACGAGCAGATGCGGCGCCTGCAACGATCCGTCGGGCGCCGGGACACGGCCGGGCTTGACGGTCGTGAGACGAAAGGTCCCGTCGGGACTCGTCGGCAGGCGACCGAAGCCCGATGCGCTTCGCGCCGCCTCGTCGAGCCCCGAGCGCACGTCGTGCGGATGCGCGTACTGCCCGGCCGCGTCCGCCTGCCACACCTCGATCATGCCGTCGGGCAGCACGTTGCCGTCGCCGTCGATCACGCGTCCCTCGACGACGATGCGATCGGCCTGATCGGTACGGCCGTCGAACTCGATGTCCGCGCAGTCGCGCGGCGCGAGCCCGATGTGCAGGTACGGTCCGACCGTCTGCGAGGTTGTCGTTCGCAGGGCACTCATGAATCTTCCATCGGCGTCTGGTCGCGGCCGCGCAGCACGATGTCGAAGCGGTAGCCGAGCGCGTGCTCGGGCTCGGTCGTGTCCCAGTCGAACGCCGCGATCAGGCGCTCGCGCGCGACCCGGTCGACCGTGCTGTTGAAGATCGGGTCGAACGCCATCAACGGGTCGCCCGGGAAGTACATCTGGGTCACGAGCCGCTGCGCGTACGCGTTGCCGAACAGCGAGAAGTGGATGTGCGCCGGTCGCCACGCGTTGTGATGGTTGCGCCATGGATAGGCGCCCGGCCGGATCGTCAGGAAGCGATACCGACCGTCGTCGTCGGTGACGGTCGCGCCGAGCCCGCTGAAGTGCGGGTCGAGCGGCGCGTCGTGCTGGTCGCCCGCATGCACGTAGCGGCCCGATGCGTTGGCCTGCCAGATCTCGACCAGCGCGTCGCGGATCGGCTCGCCATCCTCGTCGAGCAGGCGACCGCCGACGACGATGCGCTCGCCGATCGCCTCGCCGCCGTCGAAGCGCGTCATGTCCTGGTCGCCCGGCCGCAGCGCCGCCTTGCCGAAGCGCGGACCGGTCAGCTCCGACAACGTCTGCGGCATCTCGATCAATGGCTGCGATGGCGCGCGCTTGCGGGTCGACGTGTAAGCGTCGACGCCGTACGGCGGCTGCGTGTCGACCGCGTGTCGCCGGTAGGTCGACGGTGGCAACGCGACCGCCTCGTTCGCAGCGGGCTCGGGCCGGCGGTCGATCGTCATGCGGTCCTCGGAGTCGATGGCATCAGCGTCATTCCTGTCAGCCGTTGCAGCTCGTCGAACGCGAGGCCGTCGACGAGGTCGCGCGCCACGACGCCGTCGGCCGTGATGTCGAAGGTCGCGAGGTCGGTGTACACGCGGTCGACGCACGCGACGCCGGTGAGCGGATAGGTGCAGTGCTCGACGAGCTTGCTCTGCCCGTCCTTCGTCTGCAGGTCCATCATCACGAACACGTGACGCGCACCGATCGCGAGGTCCATCGCGCCGCCGACGGCGGGAATCGCGCCGGGCGCGCCGGTGTGCCAGTTCGCGAGGTCGCCGGCGCGCGACACCTGGAAGCCGCCGAGCACGCAATAGTCGAGGTGACCGCCGCGCATCATCGCGAACGAGTCGGCGTGATGGAAGAACGATGCGCCGGGCAGCTCGGTCACCGGCTGCTTGCCGGCATTGATCAGGTCTTCGTCCTCGTCGCCCGGCTCGGGCGCCGGGCCCATGCCGAGGAGGCCGTTCTCGCTGTGCAGGACGATCTCGCGTCCGGCCGGCAGGTGGTCGCCCACCAGCGTCGGCAGCCCGATGCCGAGATTGACGACGGCGCCGTCGGGGATGTCCTCGGCGACGCGCGCCGCCAGTTGCCTCCGATCGAGTCTGGTGTAGGGCATCGATCGCTCCTTCAGGCCGCAGGTGCCGGCATGCGGCTCGAGACGTCACGACCGGCGGTGTCGTCGACGCGGTCCAGGGGAACGCGTGACGCTGTCGCGACGCGCACGACCCGATCGACGAAGATGCCCGGCGTGACGATGGCCTCGGGGTCGAGCTCGCCGAGCCCGACGATCTCGTCCACCTGGACGACCGAGCAACGCGCCGCCATCGCCATCGCAGGGCCGAAGTTGCGGGCGGTCTTGCGATAGACCAGGTTGCCCCAGCGATCGGCCACCCGCGCCTTGATCAACGCGTAGTCGGCGTGGATGGGCGTCTCGAACACCATCGGCCTGCCGTCCAGCACGCGCGTCTCCTTGCCGTCCGCGAGCGCCGTGCCGTAGCCGGTCGGCGTGAAGAAGCCGCCGATGCCGGCGCCGGCCGCGCGGATGCGCTCGGCGAGGTTGCCCTGCGGGACCAGTTCGAGCTCGATGTCGCCGGCACGGTACAGCGCGTCGAAGACGTGCGAGTCGACCTGCCGCGGGAACGAGCAGACGATCTTGCGCACCCGCCGCGCCTTCAGCAACGCCGCGAGGCCCGTTTCGCCGTTGCCCGCGTTGTTGTTGACGATCGTGAGTTCGCGCGCCCCCTGTCCGATCAGCGCGTCGATCAGCTGCGCGGGCATCCCGGCGTTGCCGAAGCCGCCGATCATCACCGTTGCACCATCGGGCACGTCGTTCAACGCGTCGGCGGCCGATGCCACGATCTTGTCGATCACGCGTTGTCCCCGGTGGTCGTCGCCACGTCGTCCCCTTCGGTCCGGCCAGACTTGCGAGGCGCTTGCAAGCGCCTCACCGCCGTGTTTCAATTGTTCGCATAGCGAACACGAATTCGCTGGAAGAACGAGAGTAGCGGTGGTGCAGAGGGACGTCAAGCGGACTTCCACGCGATCCGGCACCGACCGTTTGCACCGACCGACACCGATGACGCGCCCTTCCCCTCCGCAAGCAACGAAGTCCTCGCGACCGGTCGCCCGCCGTCGGACGACCGTCGCGGTCGGCCGGTCCGAAGCACCGGCCGCGACGGAGTCGATCGCGCCCGGCGACGGTTTCGTCCTCGCATTCGCGCGCGGGCTGCAGGTGATCCGCGCGTTCGATGGCCGCGCACGCGAGTTGACGCTTTCCGAGGTGGCGGGTGCCGCGGGCCTGACGCGCGCCGGCGCGCGTCGCATCCTGCTCACGCTCGAACATCTCGGCTACGTCCGGCTCGACGGCCGCGCGTTCAGCCTGACCGCGCGGATCCTGTCGCTCGGGTTCC
>CAXTPX010000324.1:0-4630 GCA_964246005.1 uncultured Burkholderiaceae bacterium
GTCGGTGGTCGTCGTGACGCCGGTCAACGAGGTCGTGTATCAGACCAAGGCCGGCGAGCTGGCCGACGCGCGCAGCATGGGCCCGGACGGCATCTACAGCTTCTTCAAGGAGAAGGCCGAGAAGCCACTCGGTTCGTAGCGCTTCACTCGTCCTCGTCGTCGGGGACGTTCCGTCCCAGCTCGTCGAGCCAGATGCGCGCGTTGCCGTCGGACGGCGCACGCCAGTCGCCGCGCGGCGACAGGTTGCCGCCGGACACGACCTTCGGGCCGTTCGGCATCGCCGAGCGCTTGAACTGGCTGATCTCGAAGAAGCGATGCAGGAAGACGCCGAGCCAGCGCTTGATCTCGGCGATCGTGTAAACATTCTTTCCTTCGTCGGGAAGGCCCGGAGGCCACGCACCGACGCCCTTGTCGTGCCATGCATGCCACGCGAGAAACGCGACCTTCGACGGCGTCATGCCGAAGCGCGTGATGTAGAACAGGTGGAAGTCCTGCAGCTCGTACGGGCCGATCCGCTGTTGCGTGCTCTGCAGCGCGCCGGCGTCGTCGGCCGGGACCAGCTCCGGCGAGATCTCGGTGTCGAGGACCGCGAGCAGCGTCCTCGCGGTCGATGCGTCGAACTGGCCGGTGTGCGCGACCCAGCGGACGAGATACTGGATCAGCGTCTTCGCGACCGAGCCGTTGACGTTGTAGTGGCTCATCTGGTCGCCGACGCCATAGGTGCACCAGCCGAGCGCCAGCTCCGAGAGGTCGCCGGTGCCGAGCACGATGCCGGCACGCTGGTTCGCAAGCCGGAACAGGTAGTCCGTCCGCACGCCCGCCTGGACGTTCTCGAACGTCACGTCGTAGACCTTCTCGCCGCGCGAGAACGGATGGCCGATGCCGCGCAGCAACTGCATTGCCGTGTCGCGGATGTCGATCTCCTCGCCGGTGACGTCGAGCGCCTTCATCAAGGCCCATGCGTTCGCCTTCGTACCGGAGGACGTCGCGAAGCCCGGCATCGTGAAGCCGAGGATGTTCTTCCGCGGAAGCCCGAGCGCGTCGAACGCCTTGGCGGCGACGATCAGCGCGTGCGTCGAGTCGAGCCCGCCCGAGACCCCGATGACGAGATGTGCAAGGCCCGTCGAACGCAGCCGTTTGACGAGGCCGTGGACCTGGATGTTGAACGCTTCGTAGCAGTCGCGGTCGAGCTGGTCCTCTGCGTCCGGCACGAACGGGAAGCGCCCGACGCGGCGCTCGAGCCCGCAGTCCTCGAACGACGGCCGGTGCTCGAACTCGATGCGTCGGAAGCGCTTCTCCGGATGACCGGCCGCGACCGCCGCGTTGTTGAAAGTCTGCGTGCGCATGCGTTCCGAGCGCAGCCGGCCGAGGTCCACGTCGGCGACGCACAGCCGGCTGTCCGTCGGGAAGCGCTCGCCCTCCGCGAGCAGGTGGCCCAGTTCGTGGATCGACGCCTGCCCGTCCCACGCGAGGTCGGTGGTGCTCTCGCCCGGACCGGCCGCGGCGTAGACATAGGCAGCCTGGCATCGCATCGACTGCGCCGCGCACAGCAACGCGCGGTCGTCGCTCTTGCCGACCACCACGTTCGATGCCGACAGGTTGCACAGCACGTGCGCGCCGGCCAGCGCACCGAACGTCGACGGCGGCGTCGCCGACCAGACGTCCTCGCACAGCTCGAGGTGGAAGGTGAAGTCCGGCAGGTCGGGCGCCGCGAACACGAGGTCGGTACCGAACGGCACGAGCTGGCCGGCGAGCCGGACCTCGAGACCTTCGACGCCGGCCCCCGGTGCGAACCAGCGGTTCTCGTAGAACTCGCGGTAGTTCGGCAGGAACGACTTGGGCACGATGCCGAGGATGCGACCGCGGGCAATCGCGACGGCGCAGTTGTACACGCGGCTGCCGCGCCGGATCGGGGCGCCGACGATGCAGACCGGCCGCAGCGCGAGCGTCGCCTCGAGCAGGTCGGCGATCGTCCGTTCGACCGCGTCGAGCAGCGTGTCCTGCAGCAGCAGGTCGTCGATCGAGTACGCCGACAAGCCGAGCTCGGGAAACACCATCAGGTCCACGTGGCGCGCGTGCCCCTGTTCGATCAGCTCGAGCGTCTCGCTGCCGTTGGAGACGGGGTCGGCGAGTTCGACCCGCGGCGTGCAGGCCGCGACGCGCGCGAAGCCGTGGCGATGGATCGAATGGAACGAGACGTCGTTGCTCATTGCGGGAGGTCGTCTGTCCGGCGCCGGACAGCGGCCGTACCCGCAATTCTGCGCTCTCGATCCCCCGCGCGTGCAACGCCGCCTCGATGGGCGGCTACCGTGTCAGTGCGCGGTCGACGATGCGCGCATCGCCACCGCCCGCTTGCCGAACAACGCCAGCGTCGCGACCAGTCCGCAGATCGCCGCGATCGTCAGCCAGATGCCCGGTGCCGCCTTGTCCGCGAGCCGGTCGATCAGCCAGGTCGAGATCAACGGTGTCAGGCCGCCGAACAGCGCGGTCGCGAGGCTGTAAGCGAGCGAGAAGCCGACGACGCGCACCTGCACCGGCATGACTTCGGTCAGCGCCACCACCATCGCGCCGTTGTAGAGGCCGTAGAGCGCCGACAGCACGAGTTCGACTTCGAGCATGCGCGCGAAGCTCGGTGCCGACGCGAGCCACGCCATCATCGGATAGGCGCTCAGGATCGTGAGCACGGTCGTCGCGAGCAGGATGGGTTTGCGGCCGATGCGGTCCGACAGCGCGCCGCCGATCGGCAGCCAGACGAAGTTCGAGATGCCGACGCAGAACGTGACGATCAACGCATCGCGCGACGTCAGGTGCAGCACGCTCTTGCCGAAGGTCGGCGTGTAGACGGTGATCAGGTAGAACGCCGTCGTCGTCATCGCGACCATCAGCATGCCGGCGATGACGATCTTCCAGTTCGCGACCATCGAGCGCAGGACCTCGTCGGCCTTCGGGTGATGGGTCCGTGCCTTGAACTCGTCGGTCTCGGCGAGCGTGCGGCGCAGGAAGAAGATCACCGGCACGGTCAGGCAGCCGACGAAGAACGGGATGCGCCAGCCCCACGCGTCGATCTGGTCGGGCGACAGGAACTCGCGCACCGCGAAGCCGAGCGCCGCGGCGATGACGATCGAGACCTGCTGGCTGGCCGACTGCCAGCTCACGTAGAAGCCCTTGTTGCCCGGCGTCGCGACCTCGGCGAGATACACCGACACGCCGCCCAGTTCCGCCCCTGCCGAGAAGCCCTGCAGCAAGCGGCCGATCAACACCAGCGCCGGTGCGAGCAGACCGATCGTCGCGTAACCCGGGACGAACGCGATCAGGATCGTCCCGCATGCCATCAGCGCGAGCGTGACGATCAACCCCTTGCGGCGGCCGACCGTGTCGATGTACGCGCCGAGCACGATCGCGCCGAGCGGTCGCATCAGGAAGCCGGCGCCGAACACCGCGAAGGTCAGCATCAGCGACGCGAACTCGCTCGTCGCCGGAAAGAACGTCTTGCCGATGTCGGCCGCGTAGAACCCGAACAGGAAGAAGTCGAACTGCTCGAGGAAGTTGCCGCTCGTGACGCGGAGAACGTCACCCACCTTCGAGCGCGACGACGGGAGCGTGGATGTCGGATGGTCGATGGCTGCGGTCGACATGGGGTCTCCTCTTGTTGGTTTCCGTCGAGGCGCCGATGCTCGCACGCGGACCTTCAAAGGCGCGTGTGCGGAATTGATGAAAGTTGCAGGGCCGATGGTGCGCGAGGATCTGTCGCGGGGCAACTAATTGAAGCCTCAAGCACTTTCTGCTAACTTCGGCAGTCGGTTTGCATCGCACACCGTCGACGCCCGGGTTCACGAGACGCGGGTCGTACTGGCCGGACGCAGCGAACCACCGACGCGGGCGTCCCGCTCTCCCGAAAACACGATTCGAGGACACCGGATGAACGCACCGATCGCGCCAGAACACCTGACGCCCGAACTGCACGAAGCGCTCGGGCGCGTCACGCTCGACGATAAATACACCTTGGCCAACGGCCGTGCCTACATGAACGGCACGCAGGCGCTGGTGCGCCTCCTGATGCTGCAGCACGAGCGCGACCTGCGCGCGGGACTCAACACCGCGGGCTTCGTGTCCGGCTACCGCGGCTCGCCGCTCGGCGCCGTCGACCAGACGCTGTGGAAGGCGAAGAAGCATCTCGAGCAGCACAACATCGCGTTCCAGCCGGGCCTGAACGAAGACATCGCGGCCACCTCCGTGTGGGGTTCGCAGCAGGTCAACATGACGCCGCAGGCCAAGTACGACGGCGTCTTCGCCATGTGGTATGGCAAGGGCCCGGGCGTCGATCGCAGCGGCGACGTGTTCAAGCACGCCAACGCGGCCGGCACGTCGAAGCACGGTGGCGTGATCGCGCTCGCGGGTGACGACCACTCGGCCAAGTCGTCGACGTTGCCGCACCAGTCGGACCACATCTTCAAGGCCTGCGGCATCCCGACGTTCTTCCCGTCGACGGTGCAGGAGTACCTCGACCTCGGGCTTCATGCGTACGCGATGAGCCGCTACTCGGGCCTCTGGGTCGGCTTCAAGGTGGTGACCGATGTCGTCGAAGCGTCCGCATCGGTGATCATCGATCCGGATCGCGTGAACATCGTGC
>CAXTPX010000325.1:0-4617 GCA_964246005.1 uncultured Burkholderiaceae bacterium
GTGGCCGCATCGAAGTGGCAGCCTTCCTGGTCGCCGGAAAGGTTGAGCGGCAGCAGCACCTCGGCGCAGAACTTGCCGGCTTCCTCGAGCACCTGGTCGATCGTGTCCGCGTCGATGTCGGCGTAGGCCGGCACCGTGTTCAGCGTCGACGTCACGTCGAGCAGCTCGTGCATCACGAAGCGCATGTCGCGCAGCGGCGGGGTGTAGATGGCGGGCATGGAGATCCTGTCGTTGTTCGGATGGGTGTGGCGGGTTCAGCGCGCTGCTTCGGCGACGACCAGCCTCGGCCGCGGCAATGCGGTCGACGACTTGGCGCGATAGCCGTCGATCAGCCGCACGTAGCCGCGTTCGATCCGTTCGACCGCATGCCGGTCGCCGATGAAGCGGGCGTCGTGATGCAGCGCGAGCACCATCGCCCGCATTTCGAAGACGAGCTGCTCGCAATCCGTGTCGGCGACGAGGTGGCCTTCGTGCACCGCCTGGCGTGCGGCGCGCAGCAACGCCTTCTGCCAGGCCACGACCATCGACAGGAGTTCGTCGCGGATCGGTCCCGGCCGGTCGTCGTATTCGACGGCGCCGCTGATGTACATGCAGCCGCTGTCGATCTCGCGCGTGTGGCGCGTGACCCAGCCGGCGTACATCGCCGACAGTCGTGGCAGGCCGCGCGGCTCGCGCAGGCTCGGATGGAAGATCTCTTCCTCGAAGCGCCGGTGATAGTCCTGGATGACGGCGATCTGCAGATCCTCGCGCGAGCCGAAGTGCGCGAACACGCCGCTCTTCGACATCTGCATGCGATCGGCGATGAGGCCGATCGTCAGGCCCTCGAGCCCGTCGCGCCCGGCGAGTTCGAGCGCGACGTCGAGAATGGCGGCACGGGTTTGTTCGCCTTTACGCATCGGGGTCTGTGTGAAATGGAGAAGTGCTGCCGACGATGACTCGTCGCCTGAGACGGGCAAATTAGCACGATCGTGCTTTTCTGTCACGGTCTTCGGGTCGCGTGTGGTCGCTCGGCACCGTCGCTCCGCGCACGCGGCAGCCAGTGTCGTTGCTTGCTTCTCATCCCTCTGTGTCGTGCGAACGACGCCGGGTTCCCGCGTGCGCGGGAACGACGAGAGCCCTAGTCTGCGAATCCTCAACAAAAATCGTTATCATTCGCATCTGGCCGTTTCGCGGTCTGCCGACCCAAGATTGCGTCGCACGATGGCCGCACTTCCCCTGACCTCCGTCTCGACCGAACGCCCCGCGTCCGTGCGTCGGCGCGCGTGGTGGTTGAAGACGCTGTACCGATGGCACTGGCTGAGTTCGGCTGCCTGTCTCGTCGCACTGCTGGCGTTCGCCGCGACCGGCCTGACGCTCAACCACGCCGGCGCGATCGAATCGAAGCCGGTGATCACGACGAAGAACGATCGTCTGCCGACGGCATTGCTCGCGCAGCTACGAACGCCACGCTCGTCGACCGATGCAGCGCTGCCCGACGACGTCGTCGCCTGGCTGGCCGGGCGCCTTGAGGTCCACGCGCAGGACCGACCGGGCGAATGGTCGGACAGGGAGGTCTACGTCGCGTTGCCGCGGCCGGGCGGCGATGCGTCGTTGACCGTCTCGCTTGCCGATGGCGACGTGCAATACGAAGCGACCGACCGCGGCTGGATCTCGTACTTCAACGACCTGCACAAGGGGCGCAACACCGGACCGGCGTGGCGCTGGTTCATCGACGTCTTCGCGGTGGCCTGCCTGCTGTTCGCGCTGACCGGGCTGTGCCTGTTGTACCTGCACGGTCGCGCGCGCCCGTCGACCTGGCCGATGGTCGGGCTCGGCGTGGTGTTGCCGCTGATCGTCGCACTGCTCTTCATTCATTGACTCCACAAAAAACAGATGCACACCCCTTCGTTGCTGGCACCTCTCCTCATCGTCGGCCTGGTGCCCGTCGCCGGCGCGACCGACCTCGCCCTCAGGATCGAACTGCCGAAGCTGACGGTCGCCGAGTATCACAAGCCGTACGTCGCCGCGTGGATCGAGCGCGACGACGGCAGCGTCGTGTCGACCGTCGCGCTGTGGTACGAGGTCCGCTCGCGCAACAACGAAGGCGAGAAGTACCTGAAGGACCTACGGCAATGGTGGCGACGGGCAGGTCGCGACCTGAAGGTGCCGGCCGACGGCATCACCGGCGCGACGCGCGCGCCGGGCGATCAACAGGTCGCCCTCGCGGACGGCCGGACGCCGCTGCCGAAGCTCGAGCCCGGCAAGTACAAGCTGATGGTCGAAGCCGCGCGCGAGAACGGCGGACGCGAGTCGCTCGCGCTGCCGTTCGCCTGGCCGGCCGGCGCCGCGGCGGGCCCGTTGGCGAGCGCGCAAGGCAGGGATGAGTTGGGGGCGGTGTCCCTCGACGTGACGCGATGAGCACGCGCGAACAAGGAATCGACATGAAGCACCTCGCAACGCGCCTCGGACCATTCATCCGCATCGGCGTCGCATCGATCGCGCTCGTCTCGACCGCGGCATTCGCGCACAAGCCGTTCCTCGTGCCGTCGACGACCGTGCTGTCCGGTCCCGACGAATGGGTCACGGTCGACGCGGCCGTGTCCGACGACCTCTTCTTCTTCAATCACCAGCCGCTGTCGCTCGACAACGTCGCGATCGCGGCGCCCGACGGTTCGCCGATCGAGCTCGAGAACGTGTCGAGCGGCAAGTTGCGCAACACCTTCGACCTGCACGTCGTGTCGCGGGGCACGTATCGCATCACGTCGGACGCGAGCTTCTTCTTCGCGAACTACGAAGTCGCGGGCGAACGCAAGCGCTGGCGCGGCAACGCGGCGACCTTCGCGACCGAAGTGCCCGCGGGCGCCGACAAGCTCGAGGTCACGCAGAACACGATGCGCGTCGAGACCTTCGTCACGTCGGGCAAGCCGACGACGACCGCGTTCAGGCTGGCGGGCACCGGCATCGAGCTGCAGCCGGTCACGCATCCGAACGACCTGATCGTCGGCGAGGCCGCGCGCTTCCGGCTGATGCTGGACGGCAAGCCGGCCGCGAACATGAAGGTGATCGCGGTGCCGGGCGAGAGCCGCTATCGCGATCGACCCGACGAGATCGCGACCACCACCGACGCCGATGGCCTCTTCTCGTTCAAGTGGCCGTCGGCCGGCCTGTGGTGGATCAACGCCGCGACCCGCGACGACCGCACGACCTTGCCGCAAGCGAAGGAGCGGCGTGCGAGTTACGCGGCGACGCTCGAGGTGATGCCGAACTGAATCCGGCCGTGAGGGTCGTCGATGCGACGTCGACGCGTCGCGTGCTGGTGCCGGTTGCGATCGGGGGACCGCCGTTGCCGCCGTTCGGTTCGCACGCGGCGATCGGCGTCCTCGAGGGACGCACGATGGGAACGACGTGGCGCGTGCGAGCCGTCGCACCCGACCGCGGCGCCGTCGACGCAGTTGGCATCGCGATCGAGGCATTGCTCGCGACGCTGATCGACGACCTCAGCAACTGGGAACCCGCGTCGGCGCTGTCGCGCTTCAACCGCTCGCGGCTCGATGCCTGGCAATCGCTGCCCGGGGCACTGATCGACGTGCTGGTCGCCGCAAAACACGTGCATGCCGCAAGCGGCGGTGCGTTCGATCCGACCGTCGGACCGGCGGTCGAGCACTGGGGCTTCGGTCCTGCGTGCGTCGCGGACCTGCCGTGGTCCGGGCCGCGCTTCGACGCGATCGAGATCGATGTCGCGGGTCTTCGAGCGCGTCGGCACGCCGACGTCGCGCTCGATCTGTGCGGGATCGCGAAAGGCTACGCGGTGGATCGCGTGTCGCAACTGCTGATCGCGCGTGGCGCACCGCATCACCTGGTCGAGATCGGCGGGGAGCTGCGCGGCAACGGCGTGAAGCCCGACGGCATGCCGTGGTGGGTCGAGCTCGAGACGCCGCCGGATGCCGCCGTCGACGGCACGACGGTCGCGGCGCTGCACGGCCTGTCGATCGCGACGTCCGGCGACTATCGCCGCTACTTCGACCGCGACGGGCATCGTCATGCGCACACGATCGACCCGGCGACCGGTCGACCGGTCGTCGACGCGCCCGCGTCCGTCACGGTGCTGCATCGGGACTGCATGCTTGCCGATGCGGAAGCGACGGCGATGACCGTGCTCGGCGTCCGCGCAGGGCTCGCGCATGCCGAGGCGCACGGGCTCCCCGCGCGCGTGATCGAACGAATGTCGCACGGCCTCGTCGCGCACGACTCGTCCGCGTTCGACGCGATGCTCTCGTGAAGCCGGAGTCCCCGCGACGCGCGTGGATCGGCAACACCATCGTGCTCGCGCTGCTGTTCGCGCTCGCGATCTGGTGGCTGTTCCGCGAGCCCGACCTGCACCGGCCCGTGGTCGGCCTCGCACGCTGGCTCGCCGCAGCCGGCGTCGTCACGGCGTACGCGCTCGTCTGCGTCGCCTCATTCGTGAAGGCGGGGCGTGCGGCTCGACCAGCGGCGATCGACGAAGGCGCGGTGCTGGTCGCGTTCGCGACGCAGACCGGCTTCGCCGAAGAACTCGCGACACGAACGGCCGCGATGATGCGCGCGGCCGGCCATCGGGTGACGTTGGTGGGCCACAGCCAGGGCGGCGCGCACGCCATG
>CAXTPX010000326.1:0-4599 GCA_964246005.1 uncultured Burkholderiaceae bacterium
AGAACGCGATCATGATGATCGACTTCGCGATCGCGCGGGAACGCGAAGGCGGCGTCACGCCGCGCGAGGCGATCTTCGAAGCGGCGACGCTGCGCTTCCGGCCGATCATGATGACGACGATGGCCGCGCTCTTCGGCGCGTTGCCGCTCGCGCTCGGGTCCGGTGACGGCGCGGAGATCCGTCGTCCGCTCGGCATCGCGATCGTCGGCGGCCTCCTCGTCAGCCAGGTCCTCACGCTCTACACGACGCCGGTCGTCTATCTGTATCTCGACCGCTGGAGCCTGTGGGCGAAGCGTCGTCGCGAGGCGCGTCGCGCGCGGAAGGAGGCGCGCGCGCAACGTCGCCTCGACGCACGCGGCGCGACGACGACCACGGCCGGTCGTGCCTGATCCCTCATCACGGCCCTCGCGCCGAGCCCGCATGTCGTCATCGTCATTCACGAGCGCTTCGTTCGTCTCCGCATCCGCGCTGGTGGTCCTGCTGTCGGCCTGCACCGTCGGTCCCGATTACGTGCGGCCTGCCGTCGCGACACCGACCGCGTTCAAGGAGAACCGCGACTGGACCGTCGCGGCGCCGGCCGACGACGTGCCGCGCGGCAAGTGGTGGACGATGTACGCGGACCCGGATCTGGATGCGCTCGAGGAGCAGGTCGGTGGCAACCAGTCGATCGCGCAGGCGGAGGCGTCGTATCGCTCGGCGCTCGCGCTGGTGGACTCGGCACGTGCCGCCTACTTTCCGACCGTGTCGGCCGGGGCGTCGATCACGCGCTCGGGCAACCGGGCGACCGGCAACAGCAACAGCGCCGCCAACACCAGCGGGGTCAACACGGGAACGACCGCCGCCGGCTTCACGTCGGTCGGCACCGATCGTTCCGCGAGCCTGTCCGCGTCGTGGGAGATCGACCTCTGGGGCCGGGTCCGTCGCCAGGTCGAGTCGCAGCGCGCGGGTGCCGACGCGACCGCGTCGGACCTCGCGGGCATCGTGCTGTCGACGCAGACCGCTGTGGCGTCCAACTACTTCCAGTTGCGCCAGCTCGACACGCAGAAGCAGTTGCTCGACGACACCATCACGGCCTACCAGCGCACACTCGACGTGACGCGCAATCGGTATGCGGGCGGTGTCGCTGCGCGCGTCGATGTCGCGCAGGCCGAGACGCAGTTGAAGGCGACCCAGGTCCAGGCGATCGATCTCGGCGTCGCGCGCGCGCAGTACGAACACGCGATCGCGCTCCTGGTCGGCAAGCCGGCTTCCGACTTCTCGATTCCGGTCGCCCCGTGGAAGGCGTTCAGCGAAAAGCGCGCGCCGGCCGTGCCGACTGCCGGCCTGCCGTCGCAACTGCTGGAGCGGCGGCCCGACATCGCGGGCGCCGAGCGCCGCGTCGCGTCGGCCAATGCGCAGATCGGCGTCGCGAGGGCCGCCTACTTCCCGTCGCTCGGCCTGTCGACGTCGGGCGGCTACTCGGGCATCGGCCTGTCGGACCTGCTGTCGTTCCCGACGCGCTTCTGGTCGCTCGGCCCGTCGCTCGCGCAGACCGTGTTCGACGGGGGTCTTCGGCGTTCGCAGACCGAGCAGGCGATCGCGACCTACGACGCCAATGTGGCCAGCTATCGGCAGACGGTGCTCAATGGCTTCGCCGAGGTGGAAGACCAGCTCGCCGCGTTGCGCATCCTGGAGCGCGAAGGCGCGGCGCAGGACGACGTGCTGGCCTCGGCGCGCGAGTCGCTGGCGTTGACGATCAACCAGTACAAGGCCGGGACGGTCAGCTACATCAACGTCGTCACCGTGCAGGCCACCGCGCTCGCGAACGAGCGCAACGCGGTCTCGATCTTCGGCAGCCGAATGGTCGCGAGCGTGAACCTCGTGAGGACACTGGGCGGTACCTGGGACTGAAGACCCGGGCCGCTATCCAACCGCCGCCGGCTTCCGATGGCTCGGCCGGGAGATCGCCCGCAGCGCATGCTCGGCGATCGCTTGCAGGGGCAGGACCGCGTCGACCGCGCCCGCCGCGATCGCTTCCTTCGGCATGCCGAAGACGACGCAGGTATCTTCGTCCTGCGCGAGGTTGAACGCACCGGCCTCCTTCATCTCCCGCATGGCGGTCGCGCCGTCCTTGCCCATGCCGGTCAGCATCACGCCGACGGCATTGACGCCGACCACGCGGGCAGCCGACAGGAACAGCACCTCGACCGACGGCCGATGGCGATTGACGGGCGGGTCGCTCGTCAACGACACGACGTAGTTCGACGCGCTTCGTCCCACCATCAGGTGTTGGTCGCCGGGCGCCACGTACGCATGGCCGGGCATGACCCGTTCGCCGTCTTCGGCCTCCTTCACGCGGATGCGACAGAGGCCGTCGAGGCGCTCGGCGAAGGACTTGGTGAAGGACTTCGGCATGTGCTGCGTGATCAGGATGCCCGGACAGTCCGACGGCATCCCCATGAGGACCTCCTTGATCGCTTCGGTCCCGCCGGTCGACGCGCCGATGATGATCAGCTTCTCGGCATAACCGCCGCGTTGCGCGGTCATCGCGGCGATGGTCTCCGTCTTCGCCACCCTCGGCACGACCGCGGTCGGCAGCCGCTGGCGGATCCGCGCGACCGACGCCGCGCGGATCTTGTCGGCGAGTTCGGCCGTGTAACCGGCGAGCGTCGCGACCACGTCGAACTTGGGCTTCGAGACGAAGTCCACCGCGCCCAGTTCGAGCGCCCGCAACGTGAACTCGGAACCCTTCTGGGTCAGCGTCGAGACCATGATCACGGGCATCGGCCGCAGCCGCATCAGGCGCTCGAGGAAGTCGAGGCCGTCCATTTTCGGCATCTCCACGTCGAGCGTGAGCACGTCGGGATCGAGCGCGCGGATCATCTCCCGCGCGATCAGCGGATCGGCCGCCGCGCCGACGACGCGCATGTCCGGTTGCCGGTCGATCAGCTCGGTCAGCATTTTGCGGATCAACGCGGAGTCGTCGATGATCAGTACCTTGATTTGCTTCATGGTCTCTTCTTCTCGATCTTCGACGGCGTCGCCGGTCAGTCGAACAGTTCGACGTCGCCGCCGGCCTTCGTCGTCTGAAGGCGGGAGCCGTAGTCCAGTTCGCGCCGCAGCACCGTGCTGTTGTGGATGTTCCTGAGTTTCTTCACGAGGACCTTGCCAGTCTTCGGAAAGTAGTAGACCTTGCGCGGATAGATGTCGACCAGGTCGCGCGCGACGATGCTGATGCCCTCGTCCTGCAGGAATTTCTGCACGAACTGCGCATTGCGTTCCCCGACATTCGCCGCCGTCAGTCCGGCCAGCACGTTGCCGCCGCCGAAGACCTTCGCCTCCAGATTCGCGCGTCGCGCGCCGAGCTTGATGATCTGGTTGATCAGCAGTTCCATCGCGAAGGTGCCGTAACGGGCCGACTTGCTGAACGGGTCGGTCGAGTCGAGACAGCTGTCGGGCAGCATGAAGTGGTTCATGCCGCCGATGCCGCTCTGCTTGTCGCGGATGCAGGCGGCGACGCACGACCCGAGCACGGTCACGATCATGAGGTCGGATGTGGCGACGTAGTATTCGCCGGGCAGTACCTTCGCGGCATCGATGCCGAAGCTGCGATCGTGATAGAGGTTGGTCGCGAGCGCGTCGTTTCTCGGCCTGTCGTGCATGTCAGCCCCGTGCCGGACCCGACAGCTCGTACACGGTCTTGCCGCGCAACCTGAACAGGTCGGCCGAGGTCATGAAGCTTTCGGAATGACCGGCGAACAGCAGGCCGTCGCTGCGGAGCATCGGCGCGAACCGTTCCAGGATGCGTCGCTGGGTCGGCTTGTCGAAGTAGATCATCACGTTGCGGCACATGATCGCGTCGAACGGACCCTGGATCGGCCATTGCGGCGCGAGCAGGTTGAGCGGCTTGAACGTGATCAGCTTGCGCAACGACGGGGCGACCCGGACGAAGCCGGAACGGGCGCCGCTGCCGCGCTGGAAGAAGCGTTTCGTACGTTCCTGCGAGATGCCCTCGATGCGGTCGAGCGTGTAGACGCCGGCCTCCGCCGTCTCGAGCACCGCGGTATCGACATCGGTCGCGACGATGCGCACTCTCGGCTCGTTCGAACCGAGGGCTTCGCACGCGGTCATCGCGATCGTGTACGGCTCTTCGCCGGTCGATGCCGCGCAACACCAGACCGTCGGCGGTTCGCCGGTCGCCGCGCGCCGCGCGAGATGTTCGGCGAGGATCGGGAAGTGATGGGACTCGCGATAGAACGACGTGAGGTTCGTCGTCAGGGCATTGGTGAACGCTTCGAGTTCGGCCGAGCCGCCTTCGAGAAGACGCAGGTAGTCGCAAAAGCGCGTGATGCCGCGCTCGCGGAGGCGGCGCGCGAGCCGGCTGTAGACCATGTCCTGCTTGGCCGCCGACAGCGAGATGCCGGCGTGCTGATAGATCAGCTTGCGGATGTGCTCGAAATCGCCGTCGGTGAATTCGTACTCACGAACCTTGCGTTCCGGGTGGAGGGCGGTGGACATGGCGTTGTCGGTTCAGGGGGTGTGCGGGTCGACGGTCTGCCCGCGCCCCGTGCGACCGGTCAGAACTGTTCCCAGTCGTCGTCGGCGCCGGCGGTGGCGAGC